>JBEKNG010000345.1:0-6401 GCA_049523075.1 Paraburkholderia sp. | reverse complement strand
CGTCGGCGAGATTCTGGGTGTCGCGGGTCTTGAGGATTCGGGCAAGACGGCACTGGCGCAGGCGATTATCGGCGACGTGCCTTTGAAAGTCGGCTCGATGACGTTGCGCGGCAAGCCTGAGACGATATTGTCGCCGCGTCGTGCAGTGGCACATGGCATGGGCTACGTTCCTGCCGACCGAAAAGGGGAGGGCCTTCTGCTTCGCCAATCGGTTCGCGACAATGCACTTTTGAGCCTGCGTGCGATGGCGGCGTGCTTTTCCCGGCCCAATCGCGGCGCGCTGGCATACAGCAAGATCGATGATGAGCTGTGCTCGATGGATGTGCGCGCGGCGGATTTCGGCCAACCTGTAGGCGCGCTTTCTGGCGGCAATCAACAGAAGACAATCATCTGCCGTTGGCTCGCCCAGGCTTCCGACATGCTTGTTTTCGTCGAGCCGACGCGTGGCATCGATATCGCCGCAAAGGCGGCGATCTACGAAACCATGCGCCGGTTTGTCGACGCAGGTCGTGCAATCATTGTCATTTCCTCGGATTTACCGGAACTCATCGGGATATCCGACCGCATCGTTGTCATGCACCGGGGGCGAATTGCCGGGGAACTGCCTCGAGGCTCCAGTGAAGAGGCCGTCGTTGCGCTGTCGCTGGGACTTGGCATGCGCGAACGGCAGGACGCAGTCGTATGAGCATCGAAGCTCGTCCGCAGGCAGTGCGCTTCGGCCGGCCGTTTCGGTTTTCCTTTGCATTCGTCCTGTTTTTGATTTCCGTAGCGATCTATGTCTGCACCGCGGTCGTGACTGGAGAAGTGAACCAACTGAGCCTGGCTGGCTTGAGCGGGCTGTTCCAGCGCATGGTGGCACTTGGGCTAGTGGGACTGGGCCAGACATTTGTCATTCTGGTCGGTTCGATCGACCTCTCTGTGGCGGCGCTGATCAGCGTCGTTGCAGTGCTTGCTTCTTTCATCATGCATGGCGAGCCAGCCATGATCGCTCCCGCGATTGTCGCCTGCCTTCTGGTTTGCCTCGTTGCAGGCTGCGTGAACGGCATGCTGGTGGGTTTTGGACGCATCAATCCGCTGATCGCGACACTCGGTACCGGTCTGGTCATGCAGGGTGTGTTGTCCACCGCGTTCTCCTTCATGCCGGGCTCCGTTGCACCGCGGTTTGAGGCATTCGCCTACAGCAGCTTGTTTGGCATTCCTTATCCGGTCTGTTTGCTGGTCATCCTTGCCATCGGAGCCTCCCGCGTACTGTCCAGCACACCCTTTGGCGCGCGCATTTATTCAGTCGGCGGTAATCCCGAAGGCGCACGCATGGCTGGAATACGGACCGAACGCGTCGTTCTTGGTGCGCATCTAATCGCCAGCTTGTTTGCCGGTGTCGCCGGACTCTTCCTCGCTGCACGATTGCAGTCTGGTACGCCGTGGGTGGGGCGCGATGGGATCTACGATCTGGAATCGATTGCTGTCACCGTCATCGGCGGCACGATTCTCGCCGGGGGCAACGGTGGCGTGGCCGGAACGATGGCTGGCGTGCTGCTCTTTGCCAGCCTGGACGCAAGCTTCAACATGCTTGGCGTCGATGCCTTCGTAAAGCAGGTGCTACGAGGCGCTATCGTGATTGCGGCCGTCGCGGTCCACGCCGTGGGCAACAAGGAACATGTTGCATGACACCCATCCCGCACGCCACGCCCTCGAGACGGCAGGTCTTCGGCATCGCCGCCGTCAATTTCGGCTTGATCATGTTTCTTCTGCTTTATGCCGGCATTGCAATCTTGCAGCCAAACTACCTGGAAGCCGGCCTCTTCATGAACTTTTTGCGCCGGGCGGCGCCGTTAATCATTCTGGCAGGCGGACAACTCTATGTCATCTTGACGGGAGGCTTCGATCTTTCGATGGGAGCCGTCGTCACGCTCGTTGTTCTCGCGGCCTCCATTCTCGTGAACGGTGATCCGAATGCGACGTGGCCGATGATCGGCGTGCTTTATCTGATGGGTCTTGCAGTCGGTCTGATCAACGGGCTCGTGGTTGCTTACCTGAAGGTGCCGTCGATTGTCACGACGCTCGGCACCATGCTGCTGACCAATGGCGTGGCGCTTACATGGTCTGGCGGTGCCGCGCGCGGCGACCTGCCCGACAACTTTCGTGATCTCGGCCGTTTCGTCGCGCACGATGTCTGGTTGATCGGAACCTTGCCGATGGCGGTCATCGTACTCATCGTTTTCATGGTGATCGCCGGGTGGGGGTTGCATGGAACCGTCTATGGCAAGCGAGCGATCGCAATTGGCGACAATGCGCGTGCGGCGGATCTCGCCGGGATACCGGTTGCGGCCACACGTATTGCCGCGTTCGTGGTTTCGGCACTTGCTGCGGTGACAGCCGGCATCCTTGTTGGTGGATTTTCGGGCGTCTCAGTCAACGCAGGCAGCGGGCTCGCGTTGCAAGCGATCGCTGCCTGCGTCGTTGGCGGTGCGCAATTGCTGGGCGGCCGCGGCACGATCTGGAGTGCTCTCTTCGGCGCACTTAGTTTGTTCTCCCTTTTTACGCTGCTCAATCTTGCTGGTTTGCCGCAGGCGCTGCGCGACAGCATTCAGGGGTTGATCCTGATTGCCGCGCTCGGCGCCAGTGCGTGGCGGGAGCGGCGAAAAGCCTGACGCTTGCCAGACGGACAAGCGATAAAACGCCGGTTCACCGGCACAAATGGAGGAGGCGGAGCATGTCTTTCAGAGCGACTGTCGCGGCGATGCTGGCACTTGCATTTGCAGTTGTTACGCACGCACAGGGGTTCGACGACCCGGCGGAGTTCCAGAAACAGATGGCGGAATTGTCGATGACACCCCAGGGCCCACAAGGTCAGCCTTGGGCGCAGCATTTGGGCGGCACAATGATCGATACGACGCGTTACAGGAAGACGGGTCCGGTCACCCTTTGCTTTTCCAATGCTGGCGTTTTTAACCCTTGGCGCGTCGTTGGCCTGAACGATCTCCAGGCAGAGGCGGAGCTGCACAAGGACCGTATCAAACAACTGATTGTCCTTGATGCGGAAGGCAAAGACGACAAGCAGATTTCGGACATCGAATCGCTTGTCAGCGGCGGCAAATGCGACGCTCTGATCGTTTCTCCGAATACGACCGCCGCTGTGACCCCGGCCGTACAGGCCGCTTGTGCGAAGCTGCCGGTCATCGTGTTCGACCGTGGCGTCAATACAAAATGTCCCGTTACATACATCCATCCGGTCGGTGGGTACGGCTGGGGCATCACCTCCGGCAAATTCATCGCCAGCAAGCTGAAGAAGGGCGATAACGTTCTGGCGTTGCGTATCATGCCCGGCGTCGATGTGCTGGAGACGCGTTATTCAGCAGCCAAACGGATTTTCGACCAGGCCGGCCTGAACGTCATCGGTTCTGAATTCACTGGAAGCGACCGCGCGAAGACAAAGTCGATCGTTGAGGATTACATCAATCGCGGCAAGAAGATTGATGCGATCTGGATGGATGCCGGCGACACTTCGACTGCCGCGCTTGAAGCCTTTGAGGACGCCGGCCTGCCCTACCCGGTAATAAGCGGTGAAGACCAGCAGGACTTTTTGCGTCAATGGGAGAAAGACAAGCTGACTGCGATCGCCCCATCGTATCCGACCTATCAGTGGCGCACGGCGATCATCGGCACGCTCGACGTGCTTGATGGAAAGCCGGTTCCCGGGCCTGAATGGATCCTGCCGCAGCCGGCGATCACCCAGGATACGCTGGCGAAGTATGTCGATGCGCGCATGCCGCCGCTGCACTACAGTCTCTGCGGCTGCCAGGATCTACCGGGGTATCCGGAACACTGGGATGGAAAAAAGTAGCAGCCACGCCGCCGAACCCAGGGGAAGGCGCGTTTCCGGGTTCGCCTCGACATCGTTCTACGGCGCCGTCCGGACGACCGCGAGACGCCGGACTATCTGGTCGCGTTACACCGGTTGCACCGATGGTCCGACAGCTGTTCCGGCATTTGCCAGTTGGCGGGCGCCGGACATAGCGCTCCGTTGTCCTGTTGGGATAAAAAAACTTCGCAAATAAAAACTTCGCAAATTGAGACGTACGGTCAAGCCTTGCAATAACCGTCGATCAGAATGACGCCCGATCGACAAACAAGGCCGGGTTCCGTTGAAGAACCCGCCCAAACGAAACAGGCTGACCAGGGCACAGTCAGCTAAACGATGAATGGCTGATTTCGGCCTGCCATGCTCACCAAAACTGACAATAACGATTCGCCTCTTTCGCGGGGTAGCAGGATACGCGCGCTGCGGCAGCGACAGAAGCGCACGCTCGATGACACGGCCGCTGCGGGCCGGCATTTCGAAGCCGTTAATGCGGCATTCCGCGCGACGCTCTACCAGAGCATGGCGATTCTGGTCGTACTGTAAAGGGAAGCGTTCAAAGTTGAAGGCAATAGCACCTTCGCCCGACCCCAACGGCGGTCAACCGGCGTTAAACAACCAGGTGGCCACACCGGAATACGTCTACCTCGGACGCCAGCCCATACTTGACCGCAGCGGAGCATTGCACGCATTTGAACTGCTGTTCCGCTCCGGGACCACCAATTTCGCACGAGTCACGGATGACGCCGATGCCACCACGCAAGTCATCGCAAGGCTCATCGGGGATATGGGCCTCGGCGCGGCGCTGGGCGATTACACCGGCTACGTGAACGTCGACCGGGCGGTACTGATGTCCGACACGGTCCGACTGTTGCCGCCTGAACGCTTCGTGCTCGAAATCCTCGAAACGGTGGTATTCGACGAGGCGCTCTTTTCACGCTGCAATGAACTGCGGCGCTGGGGTTTCCGGCTCGCGCTGGACGATGTTTCGCAGGTGTCCCCGAGTCTGCTTGCGTTTCTGCCGTGCGTCGATATCGTCAAGATTGACTTTTTAGAGTGCCCGCGCGAGCTCCTCGCCGAGCTGATCCGCATCGTCAGGCAGCACGGGAAGGTATTGCTCGCCGAAAAAGTCGAAACACCAGAAGACCATGATGCCGCCATGCGCGCCGGCTTTGAGCTGTTTCAGGGCTACCACTTTGCGAGGCCGCAGGTGCTGACATCGCGACGTATCGCGTCATCGCGCGACGCGCTGCTACGCCTGCTGGTACTGCTGAGCGACGAACCGGAGATTGACGAACTGGAAGTCGAACTCAAGCGGATTCCGAACCTCGTCATTCAACTGCTGCGTCTGCTCAATTCCAGTGCGTTCAGGCTGGCCCGAACCATTTCGTCACTGCGCGAAGCGATCATGCTGGTCGGCATGCGGAAAATCACCCACTGGGCCCAGCTGCTCCTGTTCGCAAATGGTCAAATCGATGCGTTGCGCACCGATCCCCTGGTGCAGTTGTGTGGCACGCGCGCGAGATTCATGGAACTTGCGGCTGGCCGGACTCGACCCGGTGACGGTCGTTTTGCCGATACCGCATCCATCACGGGTGTTTTTTCGTTGGTCCATATCCTGTTCGACGCAGCAATCGAGGACATCGTGACGACGCTGCCGATTCATGCTGATATCCGGCGGGCACTGCTCGAACGGCAAGGCGAGTTGGGGTTGTTGTTGAACGCCGCCGAGGCAGCCGAATCGGGGGAGTCGATGCCGATCCGCGCGGCGTGCGAGGCATTGCCTGTCTTCACCCCCGACGACCTGACGATGCTCGGACTTGCCGCCGCTGTCTGGTAAGACAATCAGGCGCGTGGCCGCTTGAACAATGCCACCACCTGGCTTGGGAATTATTGGAGTTGCAGTAATGAAGATCCTGTTTGCAGCTGTAAGCCCTGCTTTTATCGCCTTCCTGAAGCCGGTCCTGTCTTTATCCGGCTGCGATGTGATCGTCGCATCCGATGGACGGGACGCACTCGATGCGTTCTGCGCTGAACGTGTCGATCTGGTATTGATGGAGATAGATGTACCCGTCATGTCGGGACTCGAGGTTACGGGCAAGATCCGCGTGATCGAGGCGATGCAGGAGTTGCCATGGACCCCGATAGTGATACTTAGCGCCCCGGATTCATTGGAAAACCCCGTCACTGTTATTCTGGCCGGAGCTGACGACGTTGTTTCACAAACAGTGTCCGAAGATGCCCTGAAAGCGAAAATCTTCGCCATGGTCAGGAAGGTGACAGTGAGGCGTCAGCTGGAAGCCGCGAACGGGACGCTGAACAATATCCTGAACTCGGTCAGTGAGGGAATTCATGTTCTCGACATGCACGGCGTGATCATCGCCGAAAACGCGGCATCCGTAACCATGTTTGGCTGGCAGGATGCAAACAGTCTGATTGGCAGCTCCGGGCACCAGACTATCCACCACCATCACGCCGACAACTCGATTTTTCCCGTCGAAGACTGTCCGATCCATGCCACGCTATCAGATGGCTAGTACCG
>JBEKNG010000344.1:0-6421 GCA_049523075.1 Paraburkholderia sp. | reverse complement strand
ACCCACGACCTGATGTAGGCGTCGGTGGATTCGGCGAACAGCAGCACGCCGCCAGGCTTGAGGACACGATGGAACTCGGCAAGGGCGCGCTCCTGCTCGACGAGGTGATGGAAAGTCTGATGGCAGAACACGATATCGACACTTGCGCTGGGCAGCGCGAGCTGCGCGCAGTCGCCATGGAGCACTTCGATGCCGCCGACGTCGCGGGTGTGGGTCTTGCATACGCGTGCGGCCTCAGCGGCGAGTTCGAGCGACGGCTCGTGGTAGTCGATGCCGATGATACGGCCTGGACGGAACGCCTCGGCCAGCAGGCGAAACGATATGCCTTGTCCGCAACCGACATCGGCGATGACGGGGGCCTCGGGCAAGGGTGTGTCGATCAGGCGTTTCAGATCATTGATCGCAACACGCAGAACATGATGCTCCCAGGTGTGGGTACGCAGGAACCATATTCCGAAGGCCGTCTCACGCACGAAAGGCACGGCGGACATTTCAGACGAAGACATGTGTTTTCCCCGGCAGATTCTGGCTTTGATTGAACACATGCCATTGTAATGGCAAGCAAGAGCGTCACGATGCTGGGCCCGCCGCGGCGCAGTTCACTTCAGATAACTGTTAGAGGAAAGATTGAATTCCCTTTCACCAACAAACAACGACGTAGATGTGGCGATCATCGGCGCGGGTCCGGCGGGCGCGGTAGCAGCAGCGCTGCTCAGAAAGGCGGGGCGTTCGGTGCTCGTGCTCGAGCGGCAACATTTTCCCCGCTTTTCGATTGGCGAGAGCTTGTTGCCGCAAAGCATGGCGTACCTCGAAGCGGCCGGCATGCTTCAGGCTGTCGTGCAGGCGGGATTCCAGCATAAGAACGGCGCGCACTTTATCTGGCGGGACAAGTCGTCCGCCTTCGACTTCCGCGACAAGCATTCGCCGGGGTGGGGTACGACCTATCAGGTCGAACGCGCGGTATTCGACGACATTCTGATTCGTTGCGCAGCGGAACAGGGGGCCGAGGTGCGCTTTGGGCATACAGTGCGGGCCCTGCAAACCGGTAGCGCGCCCGTACTCGACGTCGTCGATGAGGAAGATCACGCGTACCAGGTGCACGCCCGGTATGTGCTCGACGCCAGCGGTTTTGGCCGCGTGCTGCCTCGTCTGTTGAATCTCGAGATTCCGACGCGGATGCCGACGCGTGCGGCTATCTTCACCCACGTGCGCGACGGCCTGACACTCGACGCCACCGACCGCAACAAGATTTGCGTCGCAACCCATCCGGAACGCCGCGACGTCTGGTTCTGGATGATTCCACTGGCGGGCGGCCGTTCTTCCGTCGGCTGCGTTGCCGAGGCTGAGTTCCTCGCCGGCCCCGAGGAAGAACGCGACGCGAAACTGCGCGACCTGATCCAGCAGGAACCGACGCTAGCACGGTTGATCGGCGATGCGCCGTTTCTAATGCCTGTGCGCCACATTGGCGGCTATGCAGCCAACGTCGAACGCCTGCACGGACCGGGCTACGCACTGCTTGGCAACGCGGGCGAGTTTCTGGATCCGGTGTTTTCATCCGGCGTGACGATCGCGCTGCGTTCGGCACATCTCGCCGTGCAGACGCTCGAGCGGCAACTGAACGGCGAGCGGGTCGATTGGCAAGCCGCCTACGATGTCCCGTTGCGCAAGGGCATTGATACGTTTCGCGCGTTTGTGGAGCGGTGGTACACGGGCGCGTTGCAGGACATCATCTTTTATCCGCGTCAGACCACGCTGATTCGCCGCATGATCAGCGCAATCCTGGCAGGGTATGCGTGGGACGAGTCGAACCCGTACGTGGCGGATCCTGTGCGCCGGCTAGATGCCCTACACGATATCTGCCTGAACCACTGAGGTTGGGAACGTCGACCGTATCGCGCGGGTCTTTGCGCCCCAACGCCAGGAAACGAAACGCTCGGTGCGAGAGAAATCAGACTCCGTCTAATTTCTCTCGCGGTCATCCGCCATGCCGCGGCTCATAAAAGCATCGATGCCATCGGTCCGCGACGAAGCAAACGCCCTGACCACCACGGTACCGACGACGCTCAAAACAATCACTACGGCCGCAATCTCAAGCAAAGTCATGTTCATGAGAAAACTCCACATATGCTGGGAGTCGCCAGGACGAAGCGAAATAAACACCGCGCATGACGACACAGTTCCATCTACCAGCATAGGCAGATGGAACTTGTGCGCCAAACGAGCATTTTTCATTGGTATGTGAGAAATATTGCGATGGCGCCGATTCGGTGCCACGCGCTTCTCACTGGCGCTCGGGAAAACGTAGCCTCGAATGATTCCGGCCGTACGAAACGTAGATGATCAGCCCGATCACCAGCCACACCACGAGCCGCACCCATGTGACGAGCGGCAGTCCCGCCATCAGCAGAAGGCAGAACAGGATCCCCAGAACCGGCACGATCGGCACGCCTGGAACCCGGAAAGGGCGTGAAGCATCGGAGTCGCTGCGCCGCAGATAGATCACGGCGCCGCACACAAGGATGAACGCGAACAAGGTGCCGATGCTAACCATCTCTCCCAGCACACTGATCGGCGTAAGCGCCGCCACGATCGCGACGATTGTGCCGATCATGATCTGGCTCAGGTGAGGCGTCTGAAGACGCGGATGGACCCGCGCGAACAGAGGCGGCAGCAAGCCGTCTTGCGACATCGTGAAGAAGATGCGGCTCTGTCCGTACAGCAGCACGAGTATCACGGTGGTGAGTCCGGTGAGCGCACCGAACTTGATCAGCACGGAGAACCAGGTGAGGCCGATGGCATCCACGCCCTTGGCGATCGGATCCGGGACATTCAGTTGCCCGTAAGGTACGAGTCCAGTGAGGACACCTGCGACGAGGATGTACAGGATAGTGCAGATGACCAGCGACCCCAGAATGCCGATCGGCATGTCCCGTTGCGGCTTTTTCGCTTCCTGCGCGGCGGTGGACACCGCGTCGAAACCGATGAACGCGAAGAACACCACGGCCGAACCACGCAAAATCCCGCTCATGCCGAAGTTGCCGAACTCACCCGTATTCGCCGGGATAAACGGATGCCAGTTCGCCGGCTTGATGAAAAACACGCCGAGCGCGATGAAGGCCACCACCACGACCAGCTTGACCGCCACCATGATGTTGTTGAGCCGTGCAGACTCTTTCGTACCAAGCACGAGCATGGTGGTGAGGATTGCGATGATCACTATCGCCGGCAGATTGATGATGCCCGTCACGGTCGTGCCGTCGGCGAGCTTGATGACGGTGCCGGGCGCGGCGGCGAACGCAGGCGGGATATTGATTCCCGCGTTATGCAGCAAGCTCACGATATACCCGGACCAGCCAACCGCGACGGTCGCGGCGCCCATCGCGTATTCGAGGATCAGGTCCCAACCGATCATCCACGCGAATATTTCGCCCAACGTGGCATAGGTGTAGGTGTAACTGCTACCGCATACGGGCAGCATGGCCGCCAGTTCCGAGTAGCAAAGGCCGACGAACGCGCAGGCGATGCCGCCGAGTACGAAGGACAGGATGATACCGGGGCCGGCGAACTGCGCTGCGGCGGTGCCGGTCAGGACAAAGATGCCGGCGCCGATAATGGCGCCGATTCCCATCGCCGTGATGCTGGTGGCGCCGAGCGCTTTCGATAGCGAGTGGCTTCCTTCTGCATCAGCGCTTCCCACGATATCGGCGACGGATTTCCGCGCCATGTAGCTTGTATCAGCCATGATGAGTCGTCCCGTTCAAATGGTGTTTGGGCACGAACCGACTCGGCTTGCTTCGGCTCGCAGAGCACGACAAGGCAACTGTTACCGAAGACTGGCAAGGATAAGGTGGAGGGAAATGTCGAATTCAGTGTAGTCTGAATTAAAACTAAAGTGAATATACGGTGTGCCTGGAGGTCGTGTGGGTTTCAGTTGAAGCGTAGGGTCGTTTGACCTCGGATTGCTTCTGCTGGCGTTCGGGAGAACGACAACCCCACATCAAGGTGAAGGCTTTCGGGATGGTGAGGACTTCCAGGATTTAACATTAAAGGCTAGCCGGCAGACAGCAGACGAGCAACCTGATCCGATTTCGTTTGCACCGCGATATCTTTCGCCGTCATTCCGCGATTGTCCTTTAACGCCCGATCCGCACCGCGAGCGATCAGCAGTCGGGCGGTGTCCGCACGATCATATCCCGCGGCCCACATCAGCGCGGTGAGATCGTTCTTGTAGGTGCGATTCACATCGACCCCAGCATCGAGCAACTGACTCACAACCTTCGTTTGTCCCTGGCCGGCCGCATACTCCATAGCGGTCTTGCCGATGCGATCCGTGGCGAGAGGATCCGCGCCATGCGCCAGCAGGAGCGCAACGATTGCATCAAAGCCTCCGTACGCCGCGGCCATCAATGGCGTGACGCCGGGCGCATTCGCGTGCTGGACGTTTGCACCGTGTTCGATCAGCGCACGCGCCATAGCCGCATCGCCTTTTTTGCACGCAGTGATCAATGCGGTGTCGCCGATGCGGTTCATGGCGTCCACTGCCGCCCCGCGCTGGAGCGCCGCGAGAGCCGACACCTGGTCGTCGTCTTTTGCGGCTGCCAGCAGTTGCCGGTTAGTTTCCCCATCGCCTTCGCCTTGCGCATGCGCGGGCAAACGTGCACCGAACACGCCGGCAAGCAAAACAACAGTCGCAATCGCACGGGTAAAAGTCTCTTTCATGCTATCTCCCCCTGCTACTCGAGATTGTTGATGTATGCGGCCAGATTGCGAATGTCATCGTCAGTCAGATTGCGCGTCACACTGCTCATGTTGCCCGCGTCGTTGGTCCGCGTGTGCGAGCGGAAGTCCTGCAATTGCTTGACGATGTACTGATACTGTTGACCCGAAACACGCGGAATCTCGTTCTGCCCAGCAAAGCCCCCTAGATGGCACATCGTGCATAGCACCTCGGCAGATTTCTTCCTTCCCGCCTCAATGCTGACGCTATCCGACTTGTACGGGACGGGAACCAGCTTTTGCGCGGCGAAGTAATCGGCGAGATCCTGCATGTCCTCTTTCGACAGGTTGGCCGCCATGGGCGACATGCGCGGGTCGCTGCGCCGTCCTTCCTTGAAGTCCTTCAACTCCAGATAGATATAGCGCGCGTTTTGACCTGCAAGAATCGGATAGTCCGGGTTGGTCGAATTGCCCGACGGCCCATGACACGCCACGCACACTTGCGCTTTCGCCTTGCCCGCCTCGGCGTCGGCGTTCGCGTTCAACGGCAGCCATGCGGCGGCGAACCAGCCGCACAGCAGTGCCGTCCATAAGCGGTGCGTGAGACCCAGTGCTGCCCGCAGCCTCCGCATCGTCATGGCAACGCGAAGACGAGCACGGTGTTGCCGCGCTTATAGTCGAGCTGCGTATTGCCGCCAGCCGCGACTGCGATGTACTGCTTACCGTGCACCATGTAGGACACTGCGGGCGCGTTGACGCCGGCGCCGCACTGGAATTCCCAGAGCTTCTTGCCGGTGGTGGAATCGAATGCCCGGAACAACCCGTTGCCTTCGCCGTTAAATACCAGGCCACCCGCCGTCGCCAGCACGCCGCCGATCAGCGGCTGCTCGGTCTTGAAGTCCCACACGACCTTACCCGTGTCGACGTTCACGGCGGCCAGCTTGCCCCATTGCCCCTCGGTCGGGATCGTCTTGAACGCACCGCCCAGCCATAGCTTGCTGCCGCCCGGATAGGCGGCGTCCTCGACCTGATAGGTCATCGGCTGATGCAGGTTAGCCGCGTAAACGAGGCGTGTCTGCGGATCGAACGCCATCGGCGACCACTCGACCCCACCGTTCGCGCCAGGCAGCATCCGCGCGCCTTCCGCGGTCGGCAACGTCCACATGTTCTCTTGCGGAATCATCGCCTGCGAATAGCGGATCAGCCGTCCGGTGGCGCGATCGTGAACGTACACGTGGCCAGTCTTGCCCGCATGCACCACGGCCGGAATCATCTTGCCGTTTTCGTCGCGCGCGTCGATCAGCATCGGCGGACTCACGGCATCGAGGTCCCACAGATCATGCGGCACATACTGGTAGTGCCATTTGTATTTGCCGGTGTCCAGATCGATCGCGACAAGCGAATCCGTATAGAGGTTGTCTCCCGGCCGGATGGCGCCATACAGGTCCGGCGACGGATTGCCGACCACGAAGAAGACCGTATGCGTTTGCCGATCGACTGCGGGCGTCATCCATACGCCGCCGCCGAGCGTCTTGTAGAAGTCTCCGCCTTTGTCGGACAACTGCTTTTTCTCCGCATTGATGTCGCGCTTCTCATCGCGGCCAGTCGCGTCTTTCGTGGCCCATACGCCTTCCTGGCCGGTTTCCGGAATCGTATAGAACGTCCACAGCAATTGACCGGAGTTCGCATCAAACGCCTTGACGAA
>JBEKNG010000343.1:0-6426 GCA_049523075.1 Paraburkholderia sp. | reverse complement strand
CAAACGCAACGACGAAATGTACGGGCATCTCGGCGGCCTGTTAGGCGTCGTGCCGATCTGGACCTCGACGACCGGCGCGCTGGCCCGGGCGCAATCGAACCATCAGGTGCGTGACCTTGGCACCAACTACATCGCCGGTCAGTATCTGGCCGCGGGCAAGAAATTCGTCGAAGCCGGCGTGCCACGTTCCACCCAGATCGCCGTGCAGACCATCGAAGGCGTGCGGGTCGTCACCTTCACGTATGAGACGCCGATCGGCCAGCCGCAGTTCTACGCGAAGAAAGAGACACTCGGACTCGATTTGCGGCATCCCTATTTCCGTACGGTCGAGTCCTACGCGAACGACGGGAATATCTTCGAAAAGATCGTCTTCGAGACCATTACGCCGAAAACCTTCGACGACGCGGCATTTGATCCGAAGAACCCGGCGTATAAATTCTGAGGGTCGTTCAGGCTGAGCGACGGCGCGTAGCGGCAGGTGCAAGCAGAAATGCCACTGGCGTGTATTGTCCCGTGCACCGTTGGCACCGGTGCTCGACCAGGCCCATTGAGCGCAACGCGAGTTCTCCAAGGACGAAATAATCGGACGCACGCGCGACGCCGATCACGAGACCGGGTGCCGCAACAAGCCGTGGCGCGAGCGTCGAGTACCACAGTGTGCCGATATCGTCGCCGCTGTCGTTGTTTATTTCGAATACCGAAATATCCCTTCGCGCGGCATCCTGAGAGAACGCCCGTCCCCCTGCGAGGCTCGTGTCCACGACCGCGAGCGTATTGCGCGCCACGGCAGCGTGCGTCATCCACGGCAATGCGCCGGACACCGTCGGAAGCCACGCACCGGTCATCATAAAAGCGCGCCTGTCCATTGCCTGAATCCAGTTCTCTCAAATCAGGCGTGACCCGGCCTCACGTATAACCGCGCCGCTCACGCCACACCGCCGGCCACACGCCCTGTTTGCCCGGCGACAGGATGCCGGCCGGGTCGAGCGCATCCTTGATCGTCTCCGACAGACGCAGCAAGGCGCCGTCGTTGAAACTGTACTGCGCGGCGGCCAGATCCATGTAGGCCAGATGCGCCCGATATTCGCCGTAACCCGCCGCGCGCGCATCGCTCATCAGCACGCGCAGCAGATCACCCGCCAGGTCCGCCTGCTGGGCATCGTCGCGATCGAAAATGGTCGCGACGATATGATTCAGATGACGCGTACCGGCCGTGAAGCCGCCGTAGTAATCGAAGCCGTATTCGGCCGCGCGGGCCTTCGCCATCGTGTACTGGCGCATCGCATCGCGCCCGGTCGCCGGGCACACCGGCGAGAAATCGACGTGCGCGCCCGCGCCGCCACGCCAGTCGAGCATCCGGAAGGCGCTCATCGCAGGAATGCCGGCCATGTTGCGATCGCCGCCGCCGGTAGGTTGCTCATCGCCGCGATAGCGGCGCGCGAGCATCTTCGCCTGTGGCACCTGCGCGAACGCCCGCTGCACGATCGCATAACGCGCGTCGATCACTTCGGGCGTGCCATACAGCGCGAAATGCAGATTCCACCGGCCGATGTCGAGCTTCTTGAGCATCGCCTCAATCGCACTCTCCGGCATCGGACCCGCGCCTTCGTACCATTGCGAGCGCGGGCCAAGACCGGCCGCACGGCGCAAACCGCCTTCAATCACGGCGTTGTTGCGGATGGTTTCGTCTAACCGCAACGGCCGCAGAATCTCGACGATCGCGTCCAGATCCTCTTCATGACGAAACTGGATTTCGCCGAGCAGATACGCTGGCGGCGCAGGCATCAACCACACGCCCATCTTCGTGACCACACCATAGTTGGACTGCATGAACATCGCATCGAACGAGGGGCCGTAGCCCGGCTGGAACGTCTGCCATGCGGTGCCGATCTCGATCGCCCCCATGCCCGTGCGTACGACGTCGCCGTTAGCCAGCACAACCTCCATGCCGCACTGGTTAGCGGCATGATCGCCGTAGGACGTGTAGCCGAAACCGCGCTCCAGCGTGTTGCCGACCACGCTGCCCCAGCCGGCCGCGGGCGGATCGACCCACAACCGATGGCCGTTGTTGCGCAGGTAAGCGTACAGGTCGAAGTAGCTGACGCCGGGTTCGACGAGCGCGTAAGCAAGCGTTTCGTTAACCTCGATAACGCGGTTCATCCGCTGCAGATCGAGCACAACCGAACCCGTCAGCCGCGGCGCCGCGCCACCGTATGCAAAGTTGCGGCCGGTGGAAACAGTCCATAGCGGAATGCGGTACTGCGTGGCGACGCGCAAAACGGCGCGGATGGCTTCGACCGAGCCAGGCTGCAGCGCAGCGGAGGCAGCGAACGCCGCCTGGCCGGGCGCGAAAGGATCGCGGTACAAGGCGAGGTCGGCCCCGGACGACACCACATGCTCTTCGCCCACAATCGCGCTCCATGCGGCGAGCGCCCGGTCGAACTGCGCTTCTGAAACGTTCGGCGGCAAAATACGTGTCAAGGCCTCTCCTTTAACTGCGACGGCCGGGTACGACCCTCCGGAGGCACGACCACCTTACCGGCGTCCGCCTCCTCCGCCAAAACCACCATGCATCCCACTGGCGCCTTGCCAGGTACCCCCACCGTGCCAGCCGCCCGCGCGTACCCCTGCGCCGAAAGAAGCACGGCTGAAACGGCTGAAATGAACATAACTGACGGGATAGCGGTGATGAAACCGGTCGATGAAAATAAACGGTCCACCAAATCCAACCGCCACGACACCGCCCCAATAAAATGAATCGTAGTACGGATAGATCGGCGCCGGATACAGCGCCACGGTATTCTCGGCGCCTTGCACGATCTGCCAGGTGCCGTCCGGTTGCAGGCAAGCCAGTCCCGTGATCTGCTGCATCGTGCCGTCGATCTCGGCCTGGCCCGCGATCTGCTGGCACGGCGGTGCAGCATTGGCCACGCTGTCCGCAGCGGACTGCGCCGCCACCGGCCCCGCGCACGCCAGACACAGACATAGCACTGTGCAGCGTCCTTTGATATTACGCATGATTCGTCCCGCCCCGACGGTCCGGCGTCGCGACCACCCACGCGGTCGTCACCGTGAAGACCCCATCGTTTCGCCTCGCATCCGTCTATGCCGCCGCCTGTGTGCAAACGCGGCAGCAGCACGGACTCGCAATGACTAAACGAGGCGCCGCACCGCACTATTCCGACTTGGCGCGAGCCGCGCCGCACGTGCGCGTTACAGCGTGTTTCAGGGCGTGGAGCTGACAGAATGCGGGCAGCGCGGTGATGAGAACTATTGCCAGGACTCTGGCTTGCCGCCTAGATCGCTGCAGACGTCGATAGCGATTTCGCGCAGTTTGCCCTCCGAGATCGGTCCGGACAGCGCGTAGCCCATGTGCTCGCTGACCCAGTAAAAGGTGCGGCGGTTGCCGTCGCGAAACAGGCGAAACGCGGTTTCGTCGTCCGGAATACCTGTCACGTAGAGCGTGAGCCGCGCCCCGTCCTGATTCTCGTACATGAACTGCGCCGCCGGCCCTGCTTCGCCCGGCAGCAGACGTCCGCCCACCAGCGAGTAGCCGTACTCCTGCAGCGACGGCACGGAGAGCGGCCGGTTCAGGCGTTTGGACAACCAGGTAATCAGATGTTTTTCCTCGCTCGCGGCGACCTCGACCGGATGCCGCTGCTCCGGCGTATAGACCGCGTAGGCGACGTCGGCGCGCTTCGCAAAGCCCATGGGGCCGCGATCGAGCAGGCCGCCGCCCGGCAGGTGCGACGCCAGCGGTCCCAGCACCAGCGCGAGACCCGCACCGACGACGAGCCAGCACGCTGCAAGGCCGACGCGCCGCCACCATGGCACCGGCGCGCGCACCACGATGAAGGCCGGCTCATCGATGACGGGCGCCCCGCACAAAGCCTTCAGCGCCGACTTCTGCGCGCGCCAGTCCGCCACCTGGGCGGCCGCTTGCGGATCTTGCACGAGACGCTCGAGCACGGCGGCGCGCGCCTCATCCGGCAACTCGCCATCGACGAACGCCGACAACGCCTGCAGGTCAGGCGGCTTGGGCACAGCAGGATCGCGGTCGTCGTGGCGCATCACGGATTTCTCACTATCTTGAGCGGCGCGGACTTACACGTCGGACCTTCGGTCAGCAGCGCGCGCATGTGTTCGCGCGCTCGCGACAAACGTGACATCACCGTGCCGACCGGCACGCTGAGCGCGACCGACGCTTCCTGATAAGTCAACTCCTCCACGCAGACGAGCAGCAGCACTTCGCGCTGTTCGAGCGGCAGGCAATATAACGCCCGTTGCAAATCGCGCAGCACAAGGCCGTCGACAACGCCTGTCGGTGCCTCCAGATTGCGCCACGGAGCGCTCTCGTCGTCAACCGGAATCTCGCGGCGGGCCCGCAACTGGTCGATATATAGATGCCGCAAAATCGTCAGGAGCCACGCCCGCAAATTGCTGTTCGGACGGAACGCCGCCCAGCGCGCCAGGGCGCGCTCAGCGGTGTCCTGTACCAGATCGTCCGCCCACGCGGAATCGCCCGTCAGTGCGCGCGCATAGCGGCGCAACTGCGGGAGCCATGAAATCACTTCCGCTTCGAAGTTCACGCGGCGAACGTGACGCGCGGGCGGTCAATGACCGCCAGTGCTGCTGCTCGAGGACGAACCTGAGTCGCCGGGCGTGGTGCAGCCCGTCATGGTGAGCGATGCCAGCGCAAGCGCCATGAGCACACACGCAGTCGAAACGATACGGAATGGTTTCATACACTGTCTCCTGTCGATCGGAGTTCGCGCTTTAGCGCTTACTCTGGTCCCATGCAAACTTGCGGTCGGCCAGAGTTAGCGCTTCAGCGTTTACTCCGACGCCATGCAAGATGGTTGCGGTTGGGCTTGGCCTTGCCGGCGTGTCGTATCGCCGCATAGCCTACGCAGCAAGCCGCCGTCGCGGGCGTGTCCGGGCTCGTCCAACATCGGCTGCCCGGACGGGGTCAAGCCGGATCGCAGCGCACGAAATATGCACTGCTATGGAGGCAAACGTGGGCAAGAGGGGTTTTATTCCGCGCGCTCGCAGATAACGCTGTCGCCGGTACCAACCGGCCAGTGTTCCTCGGCCAGATCCCTAGCCAGATTCGTAACTCAACGTTACGATGACCAGTTATCAGATGCTTCCTGGCGCGCAAGCCGTTATAGTGGACCCAGATCGCTCACCGCGCGCTTTTCCCCGAAAAGGGTAGAATCGCGGCGAGCAACTGTCCTTCTTACCTGACTTGTCCATGGCATCCGCAGAATCGCATCCGCAAAACGACTTCATGAACGCAGCGCGCAAAGAACGAAAGCGCGTCGAAATCTATCTTGTCAACGGCATTCGCCTGACAGGATGCATTGAGTCGTTCGATCAGTATCTGGTGATGCTGCGCACGCCGGTCGGCTTGCAAGGCATCTACAAGCGCGCCATCTCGACCATCCAGCTCGACACCGGCACACGGCCCGCGCCGCGCGCCGGACGGCCGTCGCATGGCGAACACACGACGCGCGGCCCGCATGGTTCGCGCGAACCGCGTGAGCATCGCGAGCCACGTGAACCGCGCGAATCGTATGGTGCGCAGCCGCCTGCCGAACGTACGCCGTCGTCCGAGCGCGCGCCGTCGGATGGTCCGGTCGTTGTCACGCGCCGCCGGCGCCTGTTCGGTACCGGCAATGGCGACGGTCATGGTGGCGGTCACGGCGGTGGCAACAATAACAACAACGGCAACAACAACGGCAACGAATAAGCCGTAGTGCAGCGGCAGGCTACTCCACCGGCTCGCCCAGCCGCTGCAAGATCTGTGCGATGCACGTCCCCTGCTGGTGACTCAATTCGTAGGCCGCTTTGATCGCCCGCACGCGGCGCCAGTAGCCGGCATTGAACATGCGCGCCATCGGTTGCCGCGTGGCTCAGTCGAAATGTTCCAGTTCCGCGTCCTCGACGTGTAACGCGTTACAGCGTTGCGCCTGCCGCGACCTGTCCGATTTCATAGCTGCGCCCACCGCGTCTCCTGGCCGCTCCGATGCGGCCGGTGCAGGCCGTCTCCCGCGGCAGACCCAAGACAAGTCAATTCACCTCCATTTCAAGGAATGATGTGGCGTCGTGCGGCCGCGCGCGGCATGAGCACCGCCGTGCATCGAGCGGGCTGCGGCGCCTGAGCGGTGTGAAGGAAACATTTAACATCGTTGAGCCCGCTCATTCCCTGCGCGCGGGAGGTCCACGCGCATGCGGCGATCGCCCGCCCGGCGACACCCGTGATCCTGAGTTTGGCCGAACGGTCAGGTGGCCGGCGGCAGCAGGTTTGCGCTATCCTGACTGCTCGATACCCTATGCGGAGGACGACATGTCCAAGCCGAAGCCCAATGCGCCGCCCCCCGGTGAAACGGCCGAGGACCGTCTCGACGAGGCACTCGACGAGAT
>JBEKNG010000342.1:0-6430 GCA_049523075.1 Paraburkholderia sp. | reverse complement strand
GATCATGATCATTCCGTATATCGCCTCGGTGATGCGCGACGTGTTCGAAGTCACGCCGGTCCTGCTGAAGGAATCGGCGTACGGCATCGGCTGCACGACCTGGGAGGTCATGTGGAAGATCGTCCTGCCGTTCACCAAGAGCGGCGTGATCGGCGGCGTCATGCTGGGTCTGGGCCGTGCCCTCGGCGAGACGATGGCCGTCACCTTCGTGATCGGCAACACCAATCTGCTCGATAACGTTTCGCTGTTTTCGCCCGGTAACAGTATTACGTCGGCGCTCGCCAACGAATTCGCGGAAGCGGACCCGGGCCTGCACACCTCCGCGCTGATGGAGCTCGGCCTGATACTGTTTGTGCTCACTTTCTTTGTGCTCGCGATCTCGAAGATCATGCTGCTTCGCCTCGAAAAAGGGGAGGGCGCGAAATGAGCCGGTCCACCTTGAATATTCCCGGTTCGGACGATGCCGCTGTACTGGAGGCCATGCGCACCAGGCTGCAGGGCCGCCGGCGCGTGAAGAACGCGATTGCGCTGACGCTCTCGCTCGCGGCGATGGCCTTCGGTCTCATCTGGCTCGTGTGGATTCTCTATACGACGCTGCGCCTCGGCATTGGCGGCCTGTCGATCGCACTGTTCACGCAGTCGACGCCGCCGCCGAACACCGATGGCGGTGGGCTTGCCAACGCCATCGTCGGCAGCTTGATGCTGATTGGACTGGCGACGTTCGTCGGCACGCCGATCGGCATTCTCGCCGGCGTCTATCTCGCCGAATACGGCCAGAAGGGGTGGCTCGCCAGCATCACGCGCTTCATCAACGACATCCTGCTGTCGGCGCCGTCGATCGTGGTCGGTTTGTTCGTCTACGCGCTGGTGGTAGCGAAGATGGGTCACTTCAGCGGCTGGGCCGGCGTATTCGCGCTCGCGCTGCTGCAGATTCCGATCGTGATCCGCACCACCGAAAACATGCTGAGGCTGGTGCCGAACGCCTTGCGTGAAGCAGCCTTTGCACTCGGCACGCCGAAGTGGAAGATGGTGCTGGCGATCACGCTGAAGGCGTCGGTAGCGGGCATCATCACCGGCGTGCTGCTCGGTGTGGCACGGATTGCCGGCGAAACGGCGCCGCTGCTGTTCACCGCGATGTCGAATCAGTTCTTCTCGTGGAACATGAATCAGCCGGTCGCCAACCTGCCTGTCACGATCTATCAGTTTGCGATGAGCGCCTTCCCGCAGTGGCAATCGCTTGCCTGGGCCGGCGTGTTCCTGATCACGCTCGGGGTGTTGGGATTGAATATCCTCGCGCGTACGATCTTTTCGAAAAAGTAAGGGCGGAGCACATCCGATGAACATGGCAGAAACTCAATTCAATCCGATCGCGCGTCCCACCGCGCCCGCCGGTTTCGACCCCGCCCAGGGCGGCAGTGCCCAGGCGTCGGCGCAGCCGAAGATCGAGGTCAACGACCTGAACTTCTTCTACGGCAAGTACCACGCGTTGAAGAACATCAACCTGCGCATTCCCGAAGGCAAGGTGACCGCATTCATCGGCCCGTCGGGCTGCGGCAAGTCCACGCTGCTGCGCACCTTCAACAAGATGTACGCGCTCTATCCGGAGCAGCGCGCTGAAGGCGAGATCCTGATGGACGGCGAAAACCTGCTGACCTCCAAGCGCGATATCTCGCTGCTGCGCGCGCGGATCGGCATGGTGTTCCAGAAGCCGACCCCGTTCCCGATGTCGATCTACGACAACATCGCGTTCGGCGTGAAGATGTTCGAAACGCTGCCGCGCTCGGAAATGGACGACCGCGTCGAATGGGCGCTGACCAAGGCCGCGCTGTGGAACGAAGTGAAGGACAAGCTCGGTCAGAGCGGCTACGGCCTCTCGGGTGGCCAGCAGCAGCGTCTGTGCATTGCGCGCGGCATTGCGATCCGTCCGGAAGTGCTGCTGCTCGACGAACCGTGTTCGGCGCTCGACCCGATTTCGACGGGCCGCATCGAAGAACTGATCGCCGAACTGAAGAGCGATTACACCGTAGTGATCGTTACCCACAACATGCAACAGGCCGCACGGTGTTCGGACTACACTGCCTACATGTACCTCGGCGAGCTGATCGAATTCGGTGACACCGAAAAGATCTTTATCAAGCCGGTCCGCAAGGAAACCGAGGACTACATTACCGGCCGCTTCGGTTAAATCCGGCGAGCACCATAAGGGAGCACGACATGTCCGACAAACACCTCTCAAGCCAGTTCGACGCTGACCTCAATCTCGTTTCCTCGAAGGTCCTCGAAATGGGCGGCCTCGTTGAATCGCAGATTGTGAATGCGATGCACGCGCTCAATAACTTCGATCTGGATATGTGCGAGCAGGTGATCACTGCCGAAGATCGCCTGAACAAGATGGAAATCGATATCGACGAAGAGTGCAGCAACATCATCGCGCGCCGTCAACCGGCCGCGCGTGACCTGCGCCTCCTCATCGCGATTTCGAAGACCATCACGAATCTCGAACGCGCCGGCGACGAAGCCGAGAAGATTGCGAAGCGCACCAAACGTTTGATGGAAGACGGCGCGTCGCGCACCATCAATATCGCTGAGATCAAATTGTCCGGCGAGATGGCTGTCTCGATCCTGCGCCGCGCGCTCGACGCGTTTGCCCGGCTCGATACGGTGGCGGCCGCGCAGATCGTGCGCGACGACAAGGCGATCGATGAGGAATTCCGTGCCTTCGTGCGCAAGCTGATTTCGTACATGACTGAAGATCCGCGTTCGATTTCGGTGGGCCTCGATTTCCTCTTCATTGCCAAGGCGATCGAGCGGATCGGCGACCACGCGAAGAACATCGCTGAATTCATCATCTACATCGTCAAGGGTACCGACGTGCGGCACAAGTCGCGCGACGCCCTCGAACGCGAAGCACTCAGTTAACCCACCGCATAAAGGTCAAGAGGTGCCGATGCCCAGCAGCATTCTCGTCATCGAAGATGAGCCCGCCATTTCAGAGCTTATCTCGGTCAATCTTCAGCACGCGGGCCATTGCCCGATCCGCGCCTATAACGCGGAGCAGGCGCAGAACCTGATCAGCGATGTGCTGCCCGACCTCGTCCTGCTCGACTGGATGTTGCCGGGCAAATCGGGCATCGCGTTCGCGCGCGATCTGCGCAACAACGAACGCACCAAGCACATTCCGATCATCATGCTCACCGCTCGTGGCGATGAACAGGACAAGGTGCTCGGCCTCGAGATCGGCGCGGACGACTACGTCACCAAGCCGTTCTCGCCGAAGGAACTGATGGCGCGGATCAAGGCGGTCCTGCGCCGCCGTGCGCCGCAGTTGACCGAGGACGTGGTCGCGATCAATGGGCTCAAGCTCGATCCGGCCACGCACCGCGTCGCGGCGCATGCGGAAGGCAGCGAGATCAAGCTCGATCTCGGGCCAACCGAGTTCCGTCTGCTGCACTTCTTTATGACCCATCCGGAGCGCGTGCATAGCCGCACGCAACTGCTCGATCAGGTATGGGGCGACCACGTGTTCGTCGAAGAGCGCACGGTGGACGTCCATATCAAGCGCCTGCGTGCCGCGCTCAAGCCGGCTGGGTGCGATGCTATGATTGAGACGGTGCGGGGCAGTGGTTACCGGCTCGCGAAGAGCGCGTAACACCGTTCGTACTCCCGCGTCGCGAGATTCGATCGCGGCGCGCATTGTCTTCTCTTCGATCGCTAGAACATGAACATCATCTGGGCGCGTTCCATTGTGTCGGTCGTGCTGCTTGCTGTTCTGTGCGCGTTGCTTGGCGTGTTCGCCAACGTCAAGACTGCACTGATCGTCGCGGTCGTCGTGCTGCTCGCGCAGAGCGTCTTTAGCACCTTCCATAAGCAGCGTCTGTGGCGTCTGCTCGATGCGCCGGTCTACGGCGAAGTGCCGAGCGCGTCAGGGATCTGGGGCGAAATCTACTACCGGCTGCACAAGCTCGCCAAGCGCTGGCACGCCCAGGTGCGCCAGGTCGAGCAGCAGCATTCGCGTTTCATTCAGGCCATCCAGGCTTCGCCGAACGGCGTGGCCATGCTTGACGATCACGATCAGATCGAATGGTGTAACGCAATCTCCGAGGTGCATTTTGGTCTCGATGCCAAGCGCGATCTGCGCCAGCACATCACCCATCTCGTGCGTCAGCCCGACTTCGTCCGGTACTTGAACTCGCATCATTACGAAGAAATGCTGGTCATGCGCGGGATGGGCGAGAAGCGCCAGAACGTGCTCTCGGTGCAGGTGTTTCCGTACGGTGAGAATCGCAAACTGGTGCTGTCGCAGGACATTACCGAACTCGAACGTACCGACGCGATGCGGCGCGACTTCGTGGCCAACGTGTCGCATGAACTGAAGACCCCACTCACTGTGCTGTCGGGCTTTCTGGAGACGATGCGCGAGTTGCCGCTCAGCGACGCCGAGCGCGCCCGCTACCTCGAACTGATGGAGCAACAGGCGGCGCGCATGCGGCATATCGTCAGCGATCTGCTGGTGCTCGCGAAGTTAGAAGGTGACAACAGACCGCCTAGCGATCAGATGATCGACATGCGTGCGGTGCTACGCCATCTGCGCGACGATGCAGCAAGCCTGTCCAGCGATCACCATTGCATCACCTTCGATGCGGACGAAGGGCTCACCGTGACCGGCGTCGAAACGGAAATTCTGAGCGCGCTCGGCAACCTCCTGACCAATGCGATCCGCTACACGCCGGACGGTGGCAAGATTCATGTCATGTGGCAGGCAAACGGTGGCAGCGCGGTCTTCTCGGTGATCGATAGCGGCCTCGGCATTCCCGCCGCGGATATTCCCAGGCTCACCGAACGGTTTTACCGGGTGGACCGCAGCCGCTCGCGCGACACTGGCGGCACGGGCCTCGGCCTCGCGATCGTCAAGCACGTGCTGCAACGGCACGATGCGCAGCTCGAAGTGAAGAGCGAAGAGGGGCGTGGCAGTACGTTCACCGTACGTTTCCCGGTGTTTCGCACGGCGCGGCGGCAGCCCGCACCGGCTTGATGGCTTAAAGGTTCTGCAATGGCCCAATAAAAAAACCGCCTGCTCAGGCGGTTTTTTTATATCTTGCGCCAGGAGCCGCCGTGCATGGCGGCTCGCCTGACGTCGGGCTTAGGCTCAGGAACAGAACCTCCCAAGCAGACTCATCTGCGCGTTGCGCGACGACTTGCCCGGCCTGCGACGGCGATAGTGTCCGTCGCTTTGCATGAGCCACGCCGACTGGTTGTCGCCGAGGAATGCCGACAGGCCCTCAGCGATCACCCGGCGCTTCAGGCGGCGATTGTTGATCGGAAACGCCACTTCGACACGCCGGAAGAAATTGCGGTCCATCCAGTCGGCGCTCGACAGGTACACGTCCTCTTTGCCTTCGTTGTAGAAGTAGAAGATTCGATGATGTTCGAGGAAGCGCCCGACGATCGAGCGCACGGTAATATTCTCCGAGAGCCCCGGCACACCCGGTTGCAGCGAACACACGCCGCGCACGATCAGATCGATCTTCACGCCAGCCATCGATGCTTCGTACAGCTCGGCAATGACGGTCGGTTCGAGCAGTGCATTCATCTTGGCGACGATGCGTGCTTTCTTGCCGGCGCGTGCATGCTCCGCCTCGGCGCGAATCGCCTCGACAAGCTTCGGGTGCAGCGTGAACGGCGACTGCCACAGCTCGTGCAGCTTCAGCTCACCACCAATGCCCGTGAGCTGCTGGAACACGTGATGCACGTCTTCACAGATCTTCTGGTCCGCCGTCATCAAGCCGAAGTCGCTATAGAGACGTGCGGTGCGCGGATGATAGTTGCCGGTGCCGAGGTGCGCGTAACGCTTGAGCGTCATCTTGCCGTTTTCGGCGACACGCCGCACGATCAGCATCATCTTCGCGTGACACTTGTGACCCACTACGCCATACACGACGTGCGCGCCCACGGCTTCCAGTTGTGCCGCCCAGTTGATATTGGTTTCTTCGTCGAAGCGCGCCAGCAGTTCCACCACGACGGTGACTTCCTTGCCGTTGCGCGCGGCCTGCATCAGCGCGTCCATCAGCGGCGAATCGGTACCGGTGCGATAGATGGTCTGCTTGATCGCGACCACGTTCGGGTCTTTAGCCGCCTGCAACAGCAGTTCGAGCACCGGCTGGAAACTTTCGTACGGGTGATGTAGTAACACGTCGCCCTGATCGATCACGTCGAACAGGCTCGCGCTATTGGTAATTTGCGGCGGAATCGACGGAATATGCGGGACGAATTTCAGATCGGGCCGGTCCACCATCTCCGGTAATTGCATCAGCCGCACCAGATTGACGGGGCCGTTGACGAAGTAGCAGTCCTTGTCGGACAGGTCGCTCTCGTCAAGCAGGCGCCGCACCAGATGCGCAGGCGTCTCCGCTGACACTTCGAGGCGCACGGT
>JBEKNG010000341.1:0-6430 GCA_049523075.1 Paraburkholderia sp. | reverse complement strand
ACGCCGTCGTGATCTCCAGCATAGTGGCCATGTGACCCGCCATCGGATTAAAACCGGGCGCGGCTACTGAGGACTGCGTGCGATTTCGCCAATATATTGCATCCCAACTGCCGTCCGGGTGGTGGTCCGCGCGCTATGGTTGAGTGGCAGCGGTGCCCGTTGACCCGGAGTTCATGGAGGATTGCCGGCGTCGGCCGCCCTGAGCACCGCCTGTCGCGGCCGGTGCACTCGCCTGAACGGGCGGTGGCGGATGATTCATAAACGCAAAATTCTGTGATATCGCGGAGCTCGATTCGATGGATTCGATAGATTCGGGCGATCCGTTCGAACTCGACTGCGCGAAGGCAGAAGAAACGCATAAGAGGCACACAACGCCTGGCGCGAAAAGAAGTCGATTCATTTGCCGACCTGTGATTGTTGTGACCGGTTAAGAAGCAGGAACGGTGTAGACCGAGGTAACCGCAATGCAGCGTTCCCTGCTGAGTACACGTCTTACGCGATATGACTGTGGTCAACGATGTCACCGACCAACTCGCCAGATCAGTAATAGGGATAGGGCAGGTAAATGATCATTGGGGGTGCTACGTATCGCGGCGCCGGCCCAACATATGCCGGCTGCGACGCCTGACCAAGCTGCTCATCGCTGCGCGATGACGCAACCGCAGCGGACCCGCCTGGCGGCACAAAGGCGCAGCCGCCTAACGCAAGCGCAGCGACACCGACCGGAATGGCGACGTGTATCGGTTTCATTGTGTAGATCATGTCGGTGCAGGTTGAGTGAAATTGAACCTGCACATTAGGCTGTTCGACGCGCTACATGGTTACCGGATCATTACAGAAGCTTTTTTACGTCAAGCAGCACCCAGGTACTGCCTGCCAGCTGACGGACAGGATGATATAAAGGCGTCTACTCAGGCATCGACCGCGGGCGGCTGATCTCGCGAAAAAGCGGCACTCCACCTTTCGTTGAAAGCACCGTTCCAAGTCGATCCCGTGCCTGGAGCACGACACCCAATGCAGCACGCGTCAGTTGCGAGTCGTACACGGCAAGCACCCGCTCCAGCAGCGCTGCCCCCTGCTTGTCCAGGTGCCACACGCCCTGCCGTTTTCCTTGCCAGGCCGTTCGACCGAGTCGCACCTCGGCTTTGCGGAACAGTTCAAGCGGCTCACTTCCATGCCCCGATTGCTGCAGGAAATACACCAGGTAGACAGCACAAATCAGCTCATTGAGAAGATATTCGTTTCCCTTCCCGCGGCGGCAAGCTGCCAATGCCAGATGGCTGGTCAGAGAGATGG
The DNA here is from genome assembly GCA_049523075.1 of Paraburkholderia sp. Taxonomy (GTDB): domain Bacteria; phylum Pseudomonadota; class Gammaproteobacteria; order Burkholderiales; family Burkholderiaceae; genus Paraburkholderia. The sequence goes on along the minus strand of JBEKNG010000341.1, from coordinate 5,134 downwards.
CGTCGGCCGCTTCACGAGCCAAAGGCAAACTCCTCAGCAACAGCGCATATTCGCCAGACGTTGGTTCGGGAACGGAGGGAAGCACTGTTTTTGCGAGTCATGGGCAAGACCGTACAAACCTTGGTGTGTTTACTTGTACCCAATTCTGGTTCGCGCGAATGGGGTTGAAATCGCGGAATCACTGCATGCGAAAGAACCAAGGTATTTTGACCCATTCAGGCCTCGCCATTCCCCTTGATGCGGGCTAGACACCCTTTCTTCCGAAGCAAAAATCATCGCACCATGAACGGTGCCTGGAAGAAATGAAAAAGCGCCGTGGCCCCGCCGGGGCGGGACCACGGTTTCAGATTGCTTTCATAACCTTGCGACCCGCGAGTTCCGTATCGATCGTCGGCTCCAGGCCCGAGAAGGACTGGTGGCGCTCACGCGTATGCCGCTTGTAGATCCGGCGCAGAGCGAACGTCGCAAGGACTACGGGCGCCGATGGATTAAATATCTTCCAGGTGAGTCACAAAAGGTCGGATCTTCGCGTCATCCGGATTCACGTACACGACGTCTGTCGGCACACGGCGCGGTGCGTCGACTGTAAAGAAGACTGCCGGTGATTCCAGCACTTCAGTTATCGCGTGCACAGTGTTCCGCTCAAAGGTAACCAGCTGGCCCGCCGTCAGAATGCGCGGCGCTTCGTTCTCGATTGCAAAACTCACCTTTCCGGTCAGAAGGTAGAGATGCTCTTCGCAGGTTTCGTGGTAGTGGCGCGGGATCGGGTAATAGACGCGAAAAAGTCTCGAGCTGGCGGAGGGTTCGTCGGTCAGGTAAGTATCAACGATCGTGCTGTCCGCCTTGTCCGGGAACCGACCGAGGATTTCGTTAATATCAAAGAAATTGAACAATTCGTTCTCCAGATTATTGGACGACCATTCATGGGATTCGCTGGGCTGAGCGATCCGTCAGCGCCGCCATCGTATTGCCATTTAGACGATCGCGTCATGGACTCGTCGTGCTCAACGGGAATGAAACGATCGTGCCACGAGACGATGGGCGGCAGAACGGTCCCATTTTGCAAAACACATTTGCAAAATGAGAGTGGCCGATGGGGGCCGCGTCGCTGCAATGACCATATATGACGCGGCCCGCGGCAAGGCGATGCGCCCTATGCGTCCGAATGACGCACCTACGATCGGCTTTTCGGCGCTCCACGCCGCCGTCCGGGGGGCGGTTCGCGCTCGCAGCATAGCGAATCACCGCCAAACTAAATAAAGCTTAATTCAACCGAATTGCCCTGCCGTCGCGCGTCCCCGATCATGAGCCCATGTTCACACGCCTCGTCGGTCCCCGCAGGGCCACAGGCGCCGACGCAATGCCTCATCCGATATCGACACTTTAAATGAACGCCATTGTTCTGGTTGCCCTGCGCCGCCCCCTTACCTTTGTGGTGATGAGTATCCTCATCATCCTGTTCGGCACCATGGCCGTCCTGAAGACGCCAACGGACATCTTCCCCGCGATCCGCATTCCGGTGATCGCGGTCGTGTGGAATTACACCGGTCTGTCCCCGCAGGATATGTCGGGGCGCGTCGTGTACTACTACGAACGCGCCCTGACCGCGACGGTGGCTAACGTCGAGCACATCGAGAGCCAGTCCCTGTACGGTGCCGGCATCGTAAAGATCTACTTTCAGCCGGGCACCGACATCTCCGCTGCCCAGTCCCAGGTCACGGCGATTTCGCAGACCGTGCTGAAGCAGATGCCGGCGGGCATCACGCCGCCTCAGGTGCTGGTCTACAACGCGTCCTCGATCCCGGTGCTGGACCTTCAGGTCTCGGCCCCGAACATGACGGCCGCGCAGGTGTATGACATGGCCTCCAACCTGATCCGCCCGCAACTGGTGTCGGTGCCGGGCGTGTCGATTCCGAATCCGTACGGCGGCGCATCGCTGAACGTCGAGATCGATCTGAACCAGAGCGAGCTGCTTGCGCACGGCCTCACGGCCGCGGATGTCGCGGCGGCGCTCAGCGCGCAGAACGTGGTGCTTCCTGCGGGCGACCAGAAGATCGGCGGACTTGACTTCATGGTCCAGACGAATTCGACGCCTCTGCAGGCAGACACGTTCAACAGCATGCCGATCAAGACAGTGAACGGCGCGACCGTCTATCTGCGCGACGTCGCCTACGTGCATCGCGGCGCGCCGCCGCAGACCAACGCGGTGCTGGTGAAGGGCAAGCAGTCGGTGCTGATCCAGATCTTCAAGAGCGGCGACGCTTCGACGCTCTCCGTGGTGGCAGGCATCAAGAAGGCACTGCCCGGCGTGATCCGGACGTTGCCGGCGGGCGTGCAGATCACACCGCTTAACGACGCGTCGGGGTTCGTGCGCGACTCGGTGCTCGAAGTGGTTCAGGAAATGATCACCGCGGCGCTGCTGACCGGCATGATCGTGCTGCTCTTTCTCGGCAGCTGGCGTTCGACGCTGATCGTGGCGACCTCGATTCCGCTTGCGATCCTGTGCTCGATCCTGGTGCTGCACTACACCGGGCAGACGATCAATGTCATGACACTGGGGGGCCTCGCGCTCGCGGTGGGTATTCTGGTCGATGACGCAACCGTCATGATCGAAAACATCGATTCTCACCTCGAGTCGGGTGCCGAGCTGGAAGAAGGCATTATTACGGCGGCAAACCAGATCGTTGTACCGACGCTCGTCGCGACGCTGTGCATCTGTATCGTCTGGCTGCCGTTGTTCCAGCTGGACGGCATCTCCGGGTATCTGTTCCGGCCGCTCGCCGAAGCCATCATCTTCGCGATGCTCGCGTCGTTCATCCTCTCGCGTACGCTGGTGCCGACCATGGCCGCGTGGCTGCTGCGCGGCCAGGTGAAATCTCATGGACATGGTCACGAACTTGCCGCCAATGCCGGCTTCTTCACCCGGTTCCAGCGGCGCTTCGAGCACGGCTTCACGCAGTTTCGCGAACAGTACCGCGCGGTGCTGAGCGCCGCGGTACTTAATCGCAAACGCTTTGTCATGGGCTTCATTGGGTTCGCGGTCGCGTCGCTGGCCCTGCTCACTTTCATCGGCCGTGACTTCTTCCCGAGCATCAAGTCCGGCGAGATCGATATGCACATGCGTGCGCCGATCGGCATGCGACTCGAAGATGCATCGAAGATCTCGGTGCTCGTCAATGGCGAGATCAGGAAACTTCTACCGGGCCAGGTCACCGGCCTGGTTGACAACTGCGGGTTGCCCTCGAGCAGCCTTAACCTGGCCTACACGTCGGACGGCACAATCGGCCCGCAGGATTGCGACATCACCATTACGCTGAAGAATGAGCACTCGCCCGTGGACGACTACCGGGTCAAGCTGCGCCAGGCACTGCCGAAGCTCTTTCCCGGCACGGTGTTCAGCTTCCTGCCCGGCGACGTGACCGCAAAGATCCTGAACTTCGGCCTGCCCGCGCCAATCGACGTGCAGATCTCGGGACGCGGACAAACGGAGAACATGGCTTACGCGCAGCAGCTCGTGGCACGCCTGCGCAAGATTCCTGGTGCTGCCGACGTCAACATTCAACAGGCGTTCAATGAACCGACGATCAAGGTTGCTGCGGATCGCTCGCTTGCTTCCGGTATGAACCTGTCCGAGGCCGACGTCGCGAATAACGCGCTGGCGACCCTGTCCGGCAGCGGGCAGACGGCGCCGACATACTGGCTCGATACGACCACGGGTGTCTCGCACCTCGTCAACATGCAGACGCCGCAGGACCAGCTCGCGTCGATGAACGACCTCGAGACGATTCCAATCGACACAGGCAACGGCGACCCCGGCGGTCAACACTCGCAGTTGCTGGGCGCGCTCGGTACCGTGACGCAAACGGGCACACCGCTGCTGGTCTCCCACTACAGCATCCTGCCCTCGATCGATATCTACGTGAGCAACCAGGGACGCGACCTCGGTGCCGTCTACGATCAGGTCGAACAGGTCGTCAAGCAGATGAATTCGCAGCTACCGCATGGCGCGAGTGTGCACCTGCGCGGCCAGGCGACCACGATGGGCAGTGCCTACACACAGCTTCTTGAGGGGCTGGCGCTTTCCGTCCTGCTGGTCTATCTCGTGATCGTGGTTAATTTCCAGTCCTGGCTGGACCCGTTCATCATCATCACGGCGCTGCCAGGCGCGATTGCCGGCATTGTCTGGAGTCTCTTTCTTACCCATACGAACGCCTCGGTGCCGGCGCTCACGGGCGCGATCATGTGCATGGGCACGGCGACCGCCAACTCGATCCTGGTTGTGTCCTTTGCCCGTGAACGCCTCGCGGAACACGGTGATGCAATCGCCGCGGCCATCGAAGCCGGCTATGCGCGTATCCGCCCGGTTCTGATGACCGCGCTCGCCATGACCATCGGGATGCTGCCCATGTCCATGAGCAATACGCAAAACGCGCCGCTTGGACGAGCCGTCATTGGCGGACTTCTTGTTGCGACATTTGCCACCTTGCTCTTCGTCCCCTGCGTATTCGCGATGATGCATCGCAACGACAAAAAAGCCACGGAGTCTAATCTATGAACGTAGTAAATCGCGAAGTTGCGGACACGCGCCGAATCCGACCTAAACTGGTCGCTGCGATCGTCGCTGTTGTCCTTGGGGGTCTTGTCGTCTACGGCATCGCTCAACGCCACAACAATGTCACGGCTCTGAAGACGCTCGCGGACGACGAGTCCGTCCCGCAGGTGCAGGTCATGATGCCGATGCCGGGGCCTGCCACGCGCGCGATCACGCTGCCTGGCAACATCAAGGCCTGGTACACCGCGCCGATCTATGCCCAGGTCAGCGGGTACGTGCACAAGTGGTATGTGGATTACGGCGCGTTCGTGAAGTCCGGTACGTTGCTCGCCACGATCGACGCGCCTACCGTCGACGAGCAGTACCAGACGGCGGCCGCCAATCTCGATGTGGCAAAAACCAACAGCACGCTTGCCGACGTCACGGCGCAGCGCTGGAAGTCACTCGCGGGTACGGAGGCCGTCGCGCAGGAGGAAGTGGACGTCAAGGTAGCCGCTGCGGCCGCGATGAAGGCCCAGGTGGTGGCAGCCGACCATGAGGTCGCGCGTTACGGCGCGCTGGAACAGTTCAAGAATATCGTGG
>JBEKNG010000340.1:0-6437 GCA_049523075.1 Paraburkholderia sp. | reverse complement strand
GACCGACAGGTCGATCCCGGCGATGATCAGCACGAAAGTCATGCCCACCGCCATCACGACCAGGTCGGGAATCTGGTTGGCAATCGTGCTGAAGGTGTCGTAAGTCAAAAAGTGCGAACTGAGCACCGAAAACAGCACGATCATGGCCAACAGCGCACCCGCCAGACCCAGGTAGTTCGAAAAACCGAGGCGCGTGCCCGCCGGCTTGCCGCTCGCGAGCGGCGCGGACGGGTCGGCTGCGGGCGTCACGCTCGCCGCGCCCTGGGTGCCGCCTGGATTGCCGCCCGGAGGTACCGGTTGCTTCGTCATGACAGGCTCCCTGCTTCGTTGGTATCGACGGCGTGCAGCAGCGTTTCCCGGGCGCGGTAGCCGGCAAATGCGGCGGCCAGCAGCGCGTCCTGGGTCCAGCTGGCGCGCTCGAACATCCCCGTCATGCGCCCGGCCGACATCACACCGATCCGGTCGCAGATCAGCATCAGTTCACGCAGGTCGCTCGACACCACGACGAGCGCGCGGCCCTCGCGAGCCAGTGCGCCCATCAAGCCATAGATATCGAACTTCGCGCCGACGTCGATACCGCGCGTCGGTTCGTCGAACAACAGCACGCGGCAATCGCGGGCGAGCCAGCGACCGATCACGACCTTCTGCTGGTTGCCGCCCGACAGCTCGCCGACGATCTGCCCCGGCCCGGAACTGCGGATCCGCATCGCTTCGATCTGCTTTTGCGCCAGCGCGTTTTCACGCCTCGCGTCGACCACGCCGTGGCGCGCCACACTGCCGATATTGCCGAGCGAGACGTTCGCCGCAATCGGTTGCGGCAGCAACAATCCTTCCCCCTTACGGTCCTCGGTGATGAGGGCAATGCCGTGGCGCACCGCGTCCGTCGGCGACGCAATCTGCACCGGCGTCGGTGCCGCGCCGGGCGTAGCTGCCAGCGATACCGTGCCGCCGTCCTTCTGGTCGGCGCCGAAGATGAGCCGCATCAGCTCGGTGCGGCCCGCGCCGATCAGACCGCTCACGCCGAAAATCTCGCCCGCGCGCACCTCGAAGGACACGTCGCTCACAACCGTACCGCGCGTCAGGCCGTCGACCTTCAGGAGCGGTGCGCCGATGTTGCGCACGCCCAGATCGATCCGCTCGCCCAGCTCGCGCCCTACCATCAGCGTGACGATCTGGTCGCTCGTCAGCGCGTTCATGGCCTCGACCTTTACCAGCCGGCCGTCGCGCAGCACCGCCACCCGCTCGGCCACCTTGGCCAGCTCCTCGAGACGGTGCGAGATATAGACCAGTGCGACGCCGCGCGACTTGAGCCGCTCGATCTGCTCGAACAGCAGATCGACTTCCCGAGCGGTCAGCATCGCAGTCGGCTCGTCGAGGATCAGCACCCGGCAGTCGCCAATCAGGTTGCGGGCGATTTCGACCATCTGCTGATGGCCGATGCCCAACTCGCCGACCAGCGTGTCCGGATCGATCGCTTCGAGCCCGACCTGCGCCATCGCGGCACGCGCGTCTTCGCGCAGGCGGCGGCGGTCAATCCAGCCGAAACGCAGCGGACCGGCCTGCGGCAAGTGGTTCAGGAACAGGTTTTCCGCCACCGACAAGGTCGGTAGCAGATTCAACTCCTGCATCACCATGCGCACGCCGAGCGCCTCGGCTTCGGTGCGGCTGGCCGGCGCGTAGGGCGCCTCGGCAAGACGCATCGTGCCAGCGGTCGGCACGACGAGCCCGCCGATGATCTTCGACAGAGTGCTCTTGCCTGCACCGTTTTCGCCCGTCAGCGCCAACGCCTCGCCGGCAAACAGCGAAAGCGCAACGTCAGCGAGCACGGGTTCGGCATACGTCTTGCCGATCGCCGTCACGGACAACACGGCGGGCAGTGCGTGGTGAGCGGTCAATTCCATCGCGATCCTGGTTCCGGAGCCGCCTCGCGTGAGCTTCAGCCGGACGGCAGCCGGCTCAAGCCCGGGTCGGGCGACCACGTGTCATGCCGGCTCAAGGCAGGTAACGCGCTGGACTCTCCAACGCGCCCCGTCCCGCCGCGTCCGCCGACAAGACGCCTATTTCTGGAATAACGGCGGCGCAACGGCTTTCTTGAGCGTTTATTGAATTAACGCGGGCGGGTCGTCTGAACCGGCCGTCTGCGTTGGCCTTCAACCCGGCCGGTCAACCAGGCGGGGCGGATCGCGCCGGACTGCAGCACGATCGCGGCACCCGCTTGCCTTACGCCGACTTCAGCCTATTTCGTCACCAGATCGACCGGCGTTTCCACCACGCCGGACAATTCGGCTTGCTTCTTGTGCTCGCTCAGGGCCTTGAGCGCCGTATCGATGCCGAATACGGCCTGCCTGGCCGCGTACTGATTGGCGGTCGCGAGCACACGGCCGTCCTTCAACATCGGCTTGATCGCGTCGATGCCGTCATAGCCGACCACGTAGACCTTGCCCTGCCTGCCGGCCGCACGCACGGCCGAAACCGCGCCGATGGCCATGTTGTCGTTGCCGCACAGGAGCGCCTTCAGGTTCGGGTACTCGTTAAGCATCGCCGAAGCGACGGCGTTGCCCTTGTCGATTTCCCACTCACCTGACTGCACCGAGTCGATCTTCGCGCCGACCTGCTGCATCGCCGCCTTGAAGCCGGCGGTGCGTTGCTGCGCGTTGGTGGTCGTCGACACGCCTTCGACGATGCCAACCTCGTCGCCGGCCTTCAGTCTCTTCGCCAGGTAGTCGCCTACCTTCTGTGCCCCCTTGGTGTTGTCGGGACCGACGAACGGCACGTTCAGGTCCTTCGATTTGAGCACGTCCGGGTCGAGCCGGTTGTCGATGTTCACCACGATGATGCCGGCATCGATCGCTTTCTTGACCACCGGCACCAGCGCCTTCGAATCGGCCGGCGCCAGCACGATCGCATCGACCTTCGAGACGATCATCTGCTCGACGATCTGGATCTGGGCGGCCGTGTCCGTCTCGTTCTTGATGCCGTTGGTGATCAGGTCGAATTGGCTGGTGTTGTGTTTCTGATAGTCCTTCGCCCCGTTTTCCATGGTGAGAAAGAACTCATTGGCGAGCGACTTCATGACGAGCGCCACTTTCGGCTTTTTGGCGGCTTGGGCATGAGCGGATGAAAAAGGCAGCGCAACAGAAGCAGTGAGCACGACAGCGGCCGCCAGGACGCGGCGGCGAATGCGGTGGTTCATGCCTATCTCCAGGTTTATGGGCTCGATGAGCCATGTTTTTAACTGCGCGCAAACGTTTGCGATGACTATTCTCGATGGAGCCGGTCGCCAGTGTCAACGAATTGTGTTGTTGCACCGCGCAGGCGTCTCGCCCGCTGCGTGCAGTTGGCGCGTCCAGATTGGCTGGCGCTCAGGCACACGTACCGGCAACGGCGCGGCTCGGCCATGCTGGGCCGCGCCGCGCTGGGCGGCAGTTAAAGCCAGCCGGCCTTGCGAAAGCGCCACCATAGGAACAGGTCGACTGAAAACATCACAGCGAGGCAGATCGGATAGCCGTACTTGTAATGCAGCTCCGGAATGGTCTGAAAGTTCATGCCGTAGATGCCGGCAATCATCGTCGGCACCGCGAACAGGGCGGCGAAGGAGCCGAGGCGCTTGGTGACCTCGCTTTCGGCCAGCGAAATCATGCCGAGGTCGACCTGGATCGCGGTCACGATCATTTCGCGGCGACCGTCGATGGTGCGCACGATGCGTTCGAGATGGTCGTAGATGTCACGGAAGTAGGCTTCCATTCCTGCGCACACCTGCGGAACCCGGCCGCCGCTCAGTTTGCTGATCGCTTCCTGCAACGGCGCCACATGATGCTGCAGGCTCACGAGCCGGCGCTTGAGCGAATACAGGTCCTCGATGATCGCGCGCGACGCGCTCACATTGTTCTTGTCGAAGATCCTGTCTTCTACTTCCTCTGTTTCGGCGCCGAGCGCCTCGAGAATCGGGAAGTAGCGATCGACGATATCGTCCGCCAGCGCATACAGCACGAAGGCTGCGCCTTCCTTCAGCAGCTTGGGTTCGCGCTCGCAGCGCGCGCGCACGTCGCTAAAACCAAAGCGTGTCCGATGGCGTACGGAAAGCACATAGTTCGATCCGACAAACACATCGACCTCGCCGATCAGCAGCTCGTTGTCGTCGTCCATCTCGACCGTGTGCATGACCGCGAACAGCGACTCGCCGTACTCCTCGATCTTCGGCCGCTGGTGGCCATGCAACGCGTCCTCGACGGCCAGTTCGTGCAGGCTGAACTCCTCCTTCATCACGGCGAGCTCATCGGGGCCCGGATCCTTGAGTGCGACCCAGACGAAGCACTCGGGCCGCGCAACGTATTCGCTGATGTCTTCTATCGGGATATCGGCGAGCTTGCGGCCATCCTGGTAGGCCGCGCAATTGATCAGCATGGTGTGGGTTACCTTGAGAACGGCGTCGGATTTGCACGCCCTTGCGGTGCTTGACCGGGACGGCGTGCCTGCGCGTTTGAACGCATGAGAGAACTACCATGTTAGCGGCTTTGTGTGTCGGGGATGTCCGCGAATTGTCACTGCGATGGAGCACGGCGGCGAGCAGCCCAGCCCGGTGGAACGCGAACGGCGCGCTATTCGCGTTATTGGGCGACCCGGTGCAGTTCAATGCGGTGATCTGCGTTGAAGGTAGCCGACGCACGGTTGGTGTAACGGGTGTCGGCGGTCACCACGAAACGGATTTCGACAATCGGATCGAATTGCGTCGAGACCGCGATCTGGTGGACGCCGGGACTCAGGTAGAAGACGACGTGCTCGCCGTTCAACAGGTCGGTGACCTGCTCGCCGTCCACATACACGAGCGCATCGCGAAAACGGACGATCAGGTCACGCGAACGTTCGCGCCGCACGTCCACGGCAACTAGCCCCTCGGCAGGCTGCGTGTAGCCCGCCTTGACGATGCGCTCTGCCGGTACCGGTTTGAACGCCACCGGCTCCGCCGGTTCCGAGGCACAGGCGGCAAGGCCGGCGAGCACCACGGCCAGCACCGCGGCTCTCCACGTGACCAGCAGTTGCTTCGGCATGGTGCGTCTCCCCTTTTATTGACGTGGCGTGTGACGGATGCCAGCGTTTTGCCATGATAGCAACGCGCCGCCAATCCGCCAGGTTGGCCGAACGGCCTGCCTCACGCCTCTTGCGCGCGGCCCGCAACTTGTTCATGATCGTGTCACAGGGACAGCATGCCCCCACGTTCCACCACGTTTGCTTCGCTTCACCCGCGAGCGCGATGCGCCACGCATCGAGTAGCGCGGATTTCAACCCGGGAGACTGCAATGTGGTATTTCAGCTGGATTCTCGGTATCGGCGTGGCGCTCGGCTTTGGGATTATCAATGTGATGTGGCTCGAGGCGAACGGCAAATTCGCCCGTGACGCGGCGCCGAACGATCCGGCTGCCAGCGAGGTCGGCACGAGCGGGGACAAGCGTTTGTGACATACCTGGTTTTTATCTGCGGACATGCAGGCACGGGCAAGACCACACTCGCCAGACGACTGATCGGCCCGTTAATGACGGCAACTAGCAGCGCCTTCTGTCTGCTTGACAAAGACACGCTATACGGCGGCTACAGCGCCGCCGCGATGGGGCTGCTGACTAACGACCCCAACGACCGCGACAGTCCGCTCTTCCTTCAGCATCTGCGCGACCCGGAGTATCGCGGCTTGATCGACACCGCGCGGGACAATCTCGAACTTGGCATCGGTGCGCTGGTCGTCGCGCCGCTCTCGCGCGAAGTACGCGAGCGCAAACTGTTCGATCGGGCGTGGCTGGGAGTCAGTGATGACGTCAACATCCGCGTGGTCTGGGTGACCACCGCGGAAGAAACGGCGCGTCAACGCATCCTCGAGCGCGGCGATCCGAACGATGCCTACAAGCTCGCGCATTGGGACGAATACCGGCAACGCCGCTTCGTGCCGGGTGCCGAAAGCGGCGTGGACCTGCTGATGTTCGACAATACAGCGCCGGGCGTGCAGGACTACGACGCGCTGCTTGCGCGAATTGTGGACGCGTAGCAGCGCGTGAGCGTGCGGCTTAAACCGTCGCCATCGTGTCGAGCGAGCGCCCTTCATACAGTTGACCGAAGCGGTTCGCCAGGAAGTCGCGCAGCGACACCTGCTCCTGGCGCACGAACCCGCGTTGCGGCAGCTTCTTCTCGCGGAACAGATCGAGCACCGCGCACATGGCGCCTGCCGTGGTGATCTGGATCGCGCTCATCTGCACGCCGCAGACCTTCTTCGCGAAGATCTTGCGCGCGAACACTTCCTCCACCAGTTGACCGTCGCGCATCCCCGTCACGGTGATGAAAACGAGCACGACGTCTTGAGCGGTCGACGGCACCGAACGGCGCATGATCGACTTCAGGTTGTCGCGATCGGTCGCGAGGCGCAGGTCTTCCAGCAGGAATTTCATCAGTTT
>JBEKNG010000339.1:0-6441 GCA_049523075.1 Paraburkholderia sp. | reverse complement strand
TTATGATTCAAACGCCTTCTGACCGTATTGATGAGACTCACCGGGACTTCGTGGCCGCGCTTGCGCGCGGCCTCTCGGTGATCCAGGCCTTTAGCGAAAATCAGCCGGAAATGACATTGAGCGAGGTCGCCCAGGCAGCGCAGATGAACGTTGCCACTGCCCGGCGTGCGCTGCTCACTCTGCACTCGCTCGGCTACGTCGGTATGCAGGGCAAGCGTTTTCTGTTGCTGCCAAAAGTGTTGTCGCTCGGGGTGGCATATCTACGCTCGATGAATTTTAAGGACCTGGTCAATCCCTACCTGCAGGAAGTCGCGGACGAATATCGTGATTCCGTGTCCTTCGCGGTCCTTGATGGCGACGACGTCGTCTACCTCGCCCATGTACCCAGCAAACGCAGCATCACGCGACGGGCGTCCGTGGGATATCGGCTGCCTGCCTTCTGCACGTCGCTCGGGAGGATCTTGCTGGCCAACCAGTCGATCGAAGAACAGCAGCGTCTCCTGGCGCGCGCGCCTTTTCCGCAATATACGGCTAAAACCGTGGTCCAGCGTGACGACCTCGCCCGGGAATTTGCAAAGGCCCTGACTGACGGCTTCGCCACCCAGCAGGATGAGATCGAAATGGGCGTCGTATCGATCGCGTTGCCGGTCTGCGATCCCCAAGGAAACGTGATCGCTGCGATCAACTGCTCCTCCGAGACAGACCGCACCACGAACGAGGATTTGATTGCCACGCGCCTGCCGGCCTTGAGGGAGGCGCGGGCACATATCGAATGGGCGCTTCGCAGGGCGCCTGCTCTTGTCCATTCGATCCGCTCATCCTGGCGCGCGACGTAGTTCCATTGTCAACCAGGACGTTAAGCTAGTCAGCTCAGCTGGCGCTGATGCGGCAACTCCCTCTTCCTGGATTATCGGTTGGCGAAGCGTGCGCTTCGCCTGTGGTAGGGTGGTTGCACATTTCAGTATATCTATTTTCATGGACCTCGAACTCAGGTCGTCGGACCCGGAAACCACATACCTGGAGCGGCGACGCGCTGAGGCGACTGGCGCGGATCGGCGCGTGTTCGCTGAACAGTCTGTTGGATGTTGTCAACTTGCCGAGCATGAGACGGAAAAGCGGCAGGTGTGGTGATCGTTTAGAATCCAGTCGAGGGATTTTGGGCGAGTTGAGAGAATTCGCGCCAGTCAGCGAACCTTGCTGCAAGCTGTTTGCGATACGGTGAAGCGCGCAGCAGATGCCGTTTGAGCGCGAAATGTTGCCGGATCGGCCCGAAGCACGAAAGAAATTCCTGCGTACGTTTTGGGTCTCGAAAACCACGCATGCGACGCTCACGTTCACGCGTTGGTTGGTGGCTGTTCTCAGCCCGCACGCCACAGCAAGTACGGTTCGCCACGCAGCGTGACGAACCGGTAAGTAGGCCCGGGGGATTTCACCCCGAGCCTCTCGCAGATCCTCGATTCGGGCATTGGTACGCGAGCCAAGTATGGTCCTGGCTTTGGTCGGCACCTACAAAAAAACTGTCCAACCGCTCTTTAAGTTCCCGGTGACTATCCGCAGCTGACGCGTGCGATTTTTTCGCTAGACGAAAAAATATGCGTCAGGGGAAATACTGATTGGCGCGGTTGGGGGCTGCCTATATATTTCGACTAGCGCATAAACATGCACGTAGCGAATAAATGAGCCGTCTGCAACGTCCTTAGCCCGGAGTTGCCGCCCACATATTCGCGCGCCGAATACTCGACGAAAATCTATTAGCATGAGACATATATTGAAGTCTGCTAAGCGCCCTACGACGGCCCTTGCATGGGCCTTTCCCGATCGCGTCATCGTCCGTGATGAGGATCTTTGCTCCTCGCTGACCGGGCATCTCTCCTCACTGAATATTTCCACCTCCTTCTTCTCGGATGCCAATTTCCATGAATGAGCTCTCGGATTTCGCTCCACTTCTCGTCGACTTGCCCACTGTCTCCGGTTTCGCCACCACTTCGTGGGGCGAGCACGCACGCGTGCGCCTCCGCGGCGCCCAGACCGATGGGCGCTTATCGATGCTCGTTTATGAATGTCCAGCAGGCTTCGGACCAGCGCGCCATCTGCATCGTGAGGACGATGAGATCATCCTGATGGAGCGAGGCACTATCGCGGTGTGGACGCCGCGCGAATGCCGCACGGCCGGGCCAGGCGATGTGGTCATGCTGCCCAAGGGCGTGCCGCACGCCTGGCGCTCATACGGCGACGAGCGGGTCCGGTTCCAGGTGATCGTGACGCCCGGAGAGTTCGAGCCATTCTTCGAGCTCATCGTTGAGCGGAACCTTACTCTCGCGGATCAGGCTGAGCTCGCCACGGTCGCATCCGAGGCTGGGATGGATATCATTGGCCCACCGTTGAACGATGAAGAAGTCGCGACGATCCGCGCCGGCGGGCGCGTCTGAAAGCAGCGCTCTTCCGCCTTGAGGTTCTCGAGAGCCGCGCCGTCGCCACGGCGCTGGCAAGCCCGACGGAGGCCGGCAATGGCCTCGTTCATGGCAGCATACCTCGGCGCAGCGTGCGTTCCGGTGCAACCTCGGCGGGGTCATCGCCGGCTGCATCAAGCCTTTAAACAAACGGCCGAAGTGCCGCGACAATGTGTGAATTGGAGATGTATTAGTGACTGAGAGCCTCAAACAAGCCTGCGACGCCGTACTGTCCCGCGTCGTTGCTGGCCAGCCGCGTCTGCCGGGCGTGGTGGCCATGGTGACTGACCGCGCCGGCACGCTGTATGCCGGTGCCGCTGGAGAGCGGATCCTCGGCAGCGGCGTGCCGATGACGACCGACACGGTCTTCGCGATGTATTCGGCCACCAAGGCGATCGCCGCCACCGCAGTGCTTCAGCTCGCGGAGGCGGGCCGGCTCGATCTCGACGCACCAGCGAAAGCCTACCTGCCGGAGCTCGGCCAGCTTGAGGTGCTCGACGGGTTTGACGCCGACGGCAAGCCGGTTCTGCGCGCGCCGAAGCGAGACATCACAACCCGCATGCTCCTTCTTCACACCGCCGGGTTTGCCAACGACGTTTTCAACGAGACCTATCTGCGGTTGCGACAGAGCCTCGGCCTGCCGTCAACGGGCACGGCCAGGAAGGCGTCCCTGATGATGCCGCTCCTGTTCGATCCCGGCGAACGCTGGGAATACGGCAGTGGGGTCGACTGGGCGGGGCAGGTCCTCGAGGCGATTACCGGAAAGCGTCTCGGCGAGGTGATGCAGGAGCGGATCTTCGCGCCGCTCGGCATGACGAGTACGGCATTTACTCTCACGCCATCAATGCGCGAGCGGCTGGCACGTGTGCACCAGCGCGGCGCCGACGCATCGCTGGAGCCGCTGATGAATTTCGGGCCTACGGCGAACCCCGAGGTGGATATGGGCGGCTCCGGGCTCTACGGGACCGTCGAAGACTACATCAGGTTCATCCGCATGTGGTTGAATCACGGAATGGGCGATCACGGCCGCGTGCTGAAGCCGGAAACCGTCGCCATGGCCGTGCAGAACGGTCTCGGAGAAAAGAAGATCAAAGCGTTGCCCGGCGTGATCCCGTCGCTTTCCAACAACGCTGAATTCTTTCCCGGCATGTCAAAATCCTGGGCTCTCAGCTTCATGCTCAACGACGAGCCCGCGCCGACCGGGCGCCCTGCGGGCTCACTCGCATGGGCGGGGCTCGCCAATTGCTATTTCTGGATCGACCACACGACGCAGATCGGCGGCTTCTGGGCGACCCAGGTCTTTCCCTTTGTCGACGCGACCGCCATCGGCGAATATCTCGATTTCGAAACAGTGGTCTACAAGGCTGTGTCTCGATAAGGCGGCAGGACGAGCAAGTCCCAATATGATTAGGGCTGCTTACATAGTAAGCAAATAGAACGGCGCGGGAAGTAGTACCGAGAGCCGCGCTTGAGAAGGTAGTTGGTTATGGCTTACGAAGATGTGCGGGGTGTATGTTACACCGGTCACACCAGCCTCGTAAGCCATTGATTTGGTTGATTAACGAATGCAATCAACACGTTATATTGGTCGGGGCGAGAGGATTTGAACCTCCGACCACCTGCACCCCATACCGGAATTGTTTTCGTCATTCAAAGGCGATGTCCCCGTGTGATGACATGCCCGTCATCCGATGCGCAAAGACCGATTGAAAGAAACCACTCGAGTGGTCGGCTTTACGCAAACTCGAACGGCAACTATGCAGCGAAGGCTTTCGGTACAGCCGAAGCCATTGACACATTCTTTCCGTGCTCTCTGTCGCAATACCGTCCCCAGTCTTCCATCATCAGACGCCGACGCTCAAGCTGGTCGCGACGTCGGTAGGCTGCGACCGTCTGCGAAATAGTAATGTGAACTAGTGCCTCTTCCGCCAGCGAGTCCGGGCATTCCGTGCATTCGGCCACCCAGTCGCGGAACGTGGAACGGAAACCATGTACGGTGATCCCATGCCGCGACATGCGCTTCAGAAGCGTCAACATTGCCATGTTCGACAGCGGGCGCCCCTCCTTATAACCAGGAAAAAGGTACCCATATTTCGCCTTTGGCGGCGCGCTGCGCACGATTTCGACGGCCCGCTCGCACAGTGGCACGCGAAGCGGCCGGCCACTTTTCATTCGATCACCGGGAATTGACCAGATACGGTTTTCGAGGTCGAACTCCTCCGGCAGCGCGAAGCGCACCTCGTTCGTGCGGGTCGCCGTGAGGATGAGCAGGTGCAATACCCGCGCCGCACGCCGCGGACGTTTCTCCAGTTCGCGAATGAACACCGGTAGCTCTTCCCAGGGCAGCGCCGGATGGTGTTTTACCTGCGAGCGTTTCTTTACCCGCGGCAACACAAGTTGCAGATGGTCAACGTACCGTGCGGGATTGCTGCCGGTGCGGTGACCCATAACGGTCTCCGCGTCGAGAATGGCCTTGATGCGGCCCCGCACCCGGCGCGCGGTCTCCGCCTTTTTCATCCAGATCGGTTGGAGAATCCTCACGATCATCGCGGTGTCGATGTCACGCACCCGGGACTCACCGATGAACGGATAAGCGTACCTCCTGAGCGTGTTGCCCCACTGCTGGACATGCTTACGATTTCGCCACTCTGGTTCCCGCACACGGATGTATGCTTCGGCCACCTCACGGAACGTCACATTGGCATCCGCCGAGATATCGAGCAACTGCCGGCGCTGTTGCTCACGCCGCGCGAGGATGGGATCAGTCTGGTCCTCGACCATGTTACGGTACCCGGCGCGATTGGTTCGAACGACTCGACCAGCCGATGCTTCGTGCGCTACCGGCAAAGCGTTACGAAGTTGCGACCTTCCGCAAATGCCGGGTGAACATCGATTACCACGTCGAAGTCGACGCTCATTATTACAGCGTCCCCCATAGCCTCGTTCGTCAGCAGGTCGAAGCTCAGGTCGCCGCAATCGAAAAGTCACGACCTGCGGCAAGACAGGTTTCGTCAATTCCCGGTGACTCAGCGTTTTGACACGCTCTGGGCCGGGAGCCGAAGATCGACGATCGGGTACTTCCGGTGCAATCGGATATTTACTCCCCGCCCTCGCGAACCGGTAGCACGGTCTTGTACTGGACACGCCGCAAGGCGATCGACGTGCTGACGTCGCGAACACCCTCGATGGTCGCGAGTCGCGTCATCGCGAAACGCTCGATTCCAGCCATGTCACTGGCCACCACACGCACGATGTAATCGAACGCGCCGGTCATCAGGTAGCACTCCATCACCTCCTCGCAGCTCCGCAGGGTGCGCTCGAAAGCGGCCAGTTTTGCCGCGGATTTCTCAATGGCGACCGATACGTAGGCGGTGACAGGGAATCCTACCTTCTCCTGATCCAGGAGTGATACGTATTTCGTAATGACGCCCGCCTCTTCGAGCAGACGAATGCGCCGGTAGAGCGGCGAAAGCGAAATGCCAAGCGATTCGGCAAGGTCCGCAGCCTTGACATGAGCGTCACGCTGTAGCGCCTGCAAGATATCAATGTCGATCCGGTCGAATTTCATTAGCTCATTGTCTCAAATGAACGCAAAAATGCGCCTAATGTTGCCACCGTGCGGCCAGTTCATTGGCTCATTTTGGCACGCACGACCGACGCAGACCAGCTAGAATTTTTCACATGACATGTCGCGTCCTGTCGCAGCAGCGCAGCGCTGCCGTGGTCGGTAGTGAGCCACTCACACACGCTTCGCGCTTGCTGATTTGCGAGGCAAGCGTGGCCGGTCTGAAACGAGCACAGGATGCAATTGAAAGGAGCAAACTTGACTTTTTCGAATGGACAATTGGCTGGCAAGGTGGCGCTCGTGACCGGGGGCTCGCGCGGGATAGGCGCGGCCATCGCAAGACGGCTTGCAAGCGATGGCGCGGCCGTATCGATAACCTATTCGAATTCGAGTGACGACGCGGACCGTGTCATCGGAGACATCGAA
>JBEKNG010000338.1:0-6448 GCA_049523075.1 Paraburkholderia sp. | reverse complement strand
AACGAGGATGCCGCCCGGTATCGTCGGCGTCGAAAGACGTAGTGTGACGAAAATCCGCCGCTTAACAGCTTGCCGGTTCGAGTCCGGTCCCCGGCACCAGAGTGTCTTCCCTTTGATGCTGTAAATTCCTTGAACCCTTGATGTAGCAGGGCTACGAGGGCTTTTTGTGCGCGGCTGACGGTAAAGCGCCGATAAACGCCCAAGTCGATTACGGCCAATCCATTTGATCACGTGGGCCTGGGGCCTGTTGATGATGGAGTGGGAGTAGAATTCCCGCCAGGAAACATCATTCGCTGGTTGATTGGCTATTAAAGCCCTGTTTTTACAGGGATTTATATTTTGTTTTGAGAACTATTTTTGGAATTTCCCCATGGAAATTAAAGTCAACTTTCTCGATAAGCTGCGTCTTGAAGCCAAGTTCGATGACTTCACCGTAGTGGCCGACCAGCCTATCCGTTATAAGGGCGATGGCTCGGCGCCGGGTCCCTTCGATTATTTTCTGGCCTCATCGGCTTTGTGCGCAGCTTACTTTGTGAAGTTGTACTGCGTAAATCGCAATATTCCTACCGAAAATATCCGCCTGTCGCAGAACAATATCGTTGATCCGGAAAACCGGTACCAACAGATTTTTAAGATTCAGGTTGAGTTGCCGCAGGATATCTCGGAAGTAGATCGCCGAGGTATTTTGCGCTTCATCGACCGTTGTACGGTGAAAAAAGTGGTGCAAGCCGGACCCGAGTTTGTAATTGAAGAGGTAGAGAACCTGGATGCCGATGCTCAGTCCTTGCTGACGTTGAAGCCAGCTTCCGACGCCAGTACCTATATTGCGGGCAAGGATCTGCCGTTGGAGCAAACCATCGCCAATATGTCGGGCATTTTGGCGGGCTTGGGCATGAAGATTGAAATCGCTTCGTGGCGCAATATCGTTCCCAATGTGTGGTCACTGCATATCCGCGATGCGCACTCGCCGATGTGTTTTACCAATGGCAAGGGAGCGACCAAAGAGAGCGCGTTGGCGTCAGCGTTGGGAGAGTTTATCGAGCGCCTGAATTGCAACCATTTCTATGGCGGTGCGTTTTGGGGCGAAGACATCGCCAATGCGGAGTTTGTCCATTACCCGAACGAGCGCTGGTTCAAGCCCGGCCCTAAGGATGCGCTGCCGGCTGAAATTCTGGATGCGTATTGCCTGGAAATTTATAATCCCGATGGTGAGTTATATGGCTCGCATCTGTACGACACCAACTCCGGCAATGTGCAGCGCGGTATCTGCTCGCTGCCGTATGTACGGCAGTCGGATGGCGAAGTGGTGTATTTTCCGTCCAACCTGATCGAAAACCTGTTTGTCAGCAATGGCATGAGTGCCGGTAATACGCTGGTCGAAGCGCAGGTGCAATGTCTGTCCGAAATTTTCGAACGGGCGGTAAAGCGCGAAATTCTGGAAGGTGAAATCGCATTGCCCGATGTGCCGCACGAAGTGCTGGCGAAATACCCGGGCATTCTGGCTGGGATTCAGGGATTGGAAGAGCAGGGCTTTCCGGTGCTGGTAAAGGATGCGTCGCTGGGTGGGACCTACCCGGTGATGTGCGTCACCTTGATGAACCCGCGGACAGGCGGTGTCTTTGCCTCGTTCGGCGCGCACCCGAGCTTCGAGGTGGCGCTGGAACGGAGCCTGACGGAATTGCTACAGGGGCGCAGTTTTGAAGGCCTGAACGATTTACCTCAGCCTACCTTCGTCAGTAACGCGGTGACTGAACCGAATAACTTTGTTGAGCACTTCATTGATTCCAGCGGTGTGGTGTCGTGGCGCTTTTTCAGCGCCAAAGCGAATTTCGAGTTTGTTGAGTGGGACTTTTCTGGCCAGGGTGAAAACTCCAATGCCGAGGAAGCAGCAACCTTGTTCGGCATTCTCGAAGACATGGGCAAAGAGGTGTACATGGCGGTGTATGACCAGCTGGGTGCGGTAGCCTGCCGGATTTTGGTGCCTGATTATTCGGAAGTTTACCCGGTTGAGGATTTGATCTGGGATAACACAAACAAGGCGCTGTTATTCCGCGCCGATATTTTGAACTTGCATCGCCTGGACGATGCCAGCCTGGCAGCTCTGCTTGAGCGGTTGGATAACAGTGAGCTGGATGAGCACTCCGATATTGCCACTTTGATCGGCATCGAATTTGACGAGAATACGGACTGGGGGCAGCTAACAGTTCTCGAGTTGAAGCTGCTGATCCATCTCGCCTTGCAGCAATTTGAGGCGGCGCAAGAGCTGGCGGGAGCTTTCCTGCAGTACAACGACAACACGGTCGAGCGCGGATTGTTTTACCAGGCCTTGAATGTGGTGCTGGAGGTGCTGCTCGATGACGACCTGGAACTGGACGACTACGTGGTCAACTTCCGTCGGATGTTTGGCAACGCCCGGATGGACGCTGTAATGGGGGCAGTGGACGGCAGCGTGCGCTTCTTCGGGTTAGCGCCAACGAGTATGAAACTGGAGGGTCTCGATAGGCACCACCGCCTGATCGACAGCTACAAAAAATTGCACAAGGCGCGGGCCAATGTGGCGGCTACGGCCAGTTAGGGTTACGAGTCGTGTCTGGATGCGATGATGCCGTTCATCGCCTCGGCACAAAGGCATGTTCGATACAGAGCGTTCGTGTTGAACAGCGCGGCGAAACCAACACGGTAAGCGCGCAAGAAAAAGCCCCACCGGCGGGGACAGGTGGGGCTGCACAACAGTACGCACAACGAGACAGAGGTGAGACTGGTGAGCATCATAGCGGCCTGACGGGCAAAAACGAAGACCAAAGCTGGCAACAGACAATTGCAGGGGCGTCACTATTGCTGCCCGTGCAGATAAGTACGCAGTAAATCAGAATTGGCGCGGCGCGGACGGACCGACTGGTCAATCCGCTGGCCGGAAGTCCCACCCAAAGTCACAGGCTACGGAACAAATAAGGGGGCCGTGACTTTCGGGCGAGGTGCGCCTAGGAAGTGGCAGCGAGTACCCTCAAACAAGCAGGTTCGCACTGCTAAGGTTTGCATTCAGGTTTGCACGGAGACGCCGGTATCCGACGGGAGGTATCCATGCCGGTAGCCACGGAAACGATGGTTGCCATGATTTCAACCGAGTCACCGCGCACTAAAGGACTGTCGACGAATTAGAGAAAAAGCGCCCAGACCTGAAGGTCTGAGCGAAGCCGTCGGGAGCCCGACGGCGGGGGCATTCAAAGTGAAGCTGGTCTGCTGACGGTTCGACCGTATTTTCCGAGCGGTTATTTAATTGGGAATCGCACGGACCGCTGTGCGCTCACAAAAGGCAGCGCTCAATAACTGGATCCATTCGGCACCCGACAGGCATGCGCGCATCACCGCACTACGGCTGGCTGTACATCCCGTTCCAGGCGGCCTTTGACACGACCGGTTGTCCCATATCCGATGAGCCATTTGCGGCGCCGCCGATGCCTGTTGCGCCGTTTGATGCAGCTACCTTGGCTTCTGCGGTCTGGATATCCGCCGGGTAATGTGGATCGTCACCAACACCCGGACGCCAGCCAGTCAGCTCAAGCTGAACGAGATCAGCACGCACTTGCGCACGGGTGACAGGCTGATTCGATTGGGCGAACGAGGCAACCGGAGCAGCGATAACAACAGCGAGGGCGACAGCCTTGATGAGCGATTCCATGATTACTAGCTCCAGAGATTGTTCTGAGCGGCGTTGCAAACGGGTTTGCGTGCAGCCAGTGAGTACAGTCTAAGAAGGTAGAGTTGTCCGGTGGGTACCTAATAGGTGAAAACATTTTTACGAAGCGCTCACGACCGAGTGCATCAGCGGCTGCGTTGCGGCGAGCGAGCGGCCTGGCCTTTCGAAGCTGCTGGACCGACTTGAATCAGGTGACGTCCTGATCGTCACGAAACTGGAATGCGCGTACGTGCGGCGGGGGCTCCAGCATGACTAATCGCGCCGTTACATCCGTGGAACGGCGCAGCGTGTTTTCTCGGGCCTGCGCCGTCGCGTTGTTACCAATCGTATAAAGTACGCGGCCAAAAATCGTTCACCCATTATTGTTGCGCCGCCGGCCGCGCGTTCAATCGCGTCAGGTTTTCGTTCAAGCTCGTGCGCAGCGTGTCGATCGCCTTGTCAGGATCGGCCGGCCGCAACTCCGCGCGCGCCAACTGCTTTGCGCAGGTTATGGACCATATCAAGGATGGAGGACGCTATCGGTTTGGACGTTGCCTTGGGTTCGGTCGACCGCACCATCATCGCGTCGACGAACACTCTCGCCGCCGTTAAGGCGCTCGCAAGCGACTGGGGTGCTGATCTGTTGGACGCCACCCAGTCCAAGGATTGCCTGCTCGCACGGGCTTGCAGACAAGGAGTAATGGAAGCGCGTCAAGGGATGAAGGCGCGCTGAATCTCCTCGCGTTGCGGGTTCGAAGGTCGTGATTCGACCCCACAAGGGACACATATGTAGCCCCCAAAACGGCCGTTGAGCCAGGAGGTGACCGTGGTTTAGGTAATACCCGACTTCGCCACGTGTGAGCGGCCGACGCCTGGCGGCGCATCGGAAGCGGCAGATCATAGCGCGGCGATGTAGACTGCTAACACTTTCTCGCCCATGACCCCAGGTTGATAAAAGATTGACACCGCTCTCGATATATATTCTCACGTACAACAGTGAGCGATACCTGGACAAGGTCCTGGCAGCCGCGAAGCGCGCGGCGGATGATCTACTGGTTGTAGACAGCGGTAGCAAAGACTCAACGCTAGAGATTGCTGCCAGACACTGTGCAAGAATAGTGCACCGACCCTTTGACAATTTTCGCGCACAGCGAGTCTTTGCAAACAGCCAGTGTTTGCACGAGGCCGTGATGTTTTTCGATAGCGATGAGATCGCCAGCGACGCGCTGATTGATGAAATCATGGCGCTAAAAGAATCTGGGTTTTCCCACGACGCCTACGTTGTTCGTCGCGACTGGGTAGTAAGAGGCAAGTTCGTCCACGCTGTCATGCCCGTTGGCTGCCCCGATTACCCGGTTCGCATCTATCAGCGGGACAAAACTGACTTTACCGAACACAGGGTCCACGAAACGACTCTCGGCCATGACAGCGTTGGGCGCATCGAATCTCCATTGGTCCACCATACCTTTGAGAACCAATCCGAGCTGGCGCGCAAACTTGATCTGTACACCGATCTAGCCGCGGCCGATCTGGTCAATAGAGGAAAATGGGACGGTTTGCTTTGGCTTAAGCAGTGGTTCAGTCCAATCGGGGCATTCGGAAAATGGTACTTCCTTCGTGGAAACTGGCGCGATGGGCGACTTGGCTTAACATTGGCGCTGTATGCCTCCGCCTACACACACCGTAAATATCGGAAAGCGCGGTTGCTGCCCAATTCCTGACTAACGCGAATCGAGCAATCATCGTCTGCAGATGCGATTCAAGGTGCGGCGCCAGACGTCAGCAGATAACACCAAACCCCGTCAGTCTCCAGGCGGCCGTTTTTTGTCTTTGTCAATCTTGCCTCGCCTTTCCCACGCCAGAGTCTTTCCCCTCGCTTTCGGATGACAGGTTTTGTTAGCGACGCCAAGTATCGATCTAGCCGCGAGTTATTCCTGCACCTCAAATCGGCGCCATTCTCATGTCGGACCGAGTTCGGTCGGGACCGTGGATGCTAACCCGTGGTATAGCCGCAGAAGTGCATTGGGACTTCCAGAATGGCAGTTGTGGGCTGACTGACTTTAGGTGGTGCGCAAGGCGGTATTGCGCGACTTCAACCTGTTCGACCGTTAGCGTTCCGCTGCGCCCGATACCGGGTTGACAGGTCCGACGTTCGCGTCTCGCCAACAGGGAAGCGGCCAGATGGGGGCCCCGGTGCGTGGTATCCAGAGCATGCGGGCGCTGCGAGTTTAAGAGGCGGCCCGCACGCCGATTGCAATAAACTCAAGCGCGGCCTCAAGCGCCTCGCCTTCCGTCATGCCATGGGCAAAGAATGGTGACAGGTCGATCCTCGTCGGATGTTCGCCCGTGCCGTCCGGTCGGCGGATGAACACGTCCGCATCGTAGGTGCCGACGAGCGTCGCCGTCAATAGGTGGCCGCGCTCGAGTCGCTGGCTGTTCGGGTTTGCCATGTGACCGACTCTGTTGTTAGCTCTAAGCAATCCTACCATTGCATGGGAATGTTGCGCGGTGCACGGGCGACACTTTCCGACCGTCGAGCCCATCGACGCGCGAGATGCGCCGCTCTGCCGTTCCGTAGCTGTTCTGCCGGGTCGGACTCAGTTCGCCCAGGCAGCGACGTTCGATGCATCTGCCCAGATCGTAGCCAATCGTGGGCGAGTTCGTTTGCAAGTTTGCTCACCGGCCCCCGGTCCACTGGCTGCTCGCTATCCACGCAGCCCAATCAGTTTCCTCGCGGGTCACGAGCATGCACCGCTCAATGCCGAACCACGC
>JBEKNG010000337.1:0-6462 GCA_049523075.1 Paraburkholderia sp. | reverse complement strand
CCTGCGGCGACCAGCTCGCGTTCACCGCGCGCGGTTCGATCGCGTTCGGGATCAGGCGGTTGTTGACGATATCGAGCGTCGTGACGTGTGCGGCCTTGGCGAAGGCGGCATCGGTCGCGGCCTTGTCGCCGTGGCCCCATGTGTAGCAGACGTTGTCCGGCACTTCATCGTGCACGGCGGGCTGGCCTGGATCGGCCGCATGCGCGGTATTCACCACTGCGGGCAGCACGTCGTAATCGACCTCGATCAGCTCGGCTGCGTCTTTCGCTTCTTTCACCGAGTTGGCGATGATCAGCGCGACCTGATCGCCGACGTGGCGCGCCTTGGTATGCGCGATCACCGGATGCGGCGGTTCGTTCATTGGCTTGCCGTCGACGCTATGGATCAGCCAGCCGCAGGGCAGGCCGCCGACGCTGTCCGCGGCCATATCCGCGCCGGTGAAAATTGCCACCACGCCGGGCGATTGCTTCGCCGCCGCCGTGTCGATGCTCTTGATCCGCGCGTGCGCATACGGCGAGCGCAAGAACACGGCGTAGGTTTGCTGGGGCAGGACGACATCGTCGGTGTACTGACCATTGCCGGTCAGGAACCGGTAGTCTTCCTTGCGCTGGACGGAGGCGCCAATCAGCGGATGCGGGTCGGGTGCGTTCATCGTCGGCTCCTTAGGCGGTGACTTTGTCGGTCGCCAGAGTGGCGGCGCCGGACTTCATGCCGGCGGCGCCTTCGAGCACGGCCTTGACGATGTTGTGATACCCCGTACAGCGGCACAGGTTGCCGTCGAGCTGGGACCGCACGTCCGCTTCGGTGAGGTCGGGCTGATGTTGCACCAGCGAGGTTGCGCTCATCACCATGCCCGGTGTGCAAAAACCGCACTGCAGGCCGTGGCATGCGCGAAACGCGGTCTGCATGGGGTGTAGTTCGCCGTCTTTGGCGAGGCCTTCGATGGTGGTGATCTCGGCGCCTTCAGCCTGCACGGCGAGGATATTGCACGATTTGACCGCGCGTCCGTTCAGATGAACCGTGCACGCGCCGCACTGGGCGGTGTCGCAGCCGATATGCGTGCCGGTGAGCCGGAGTTGATCGCGCAGAAACTGGACAAGCAGGGTGTGAGGCTCCATTTCGGCGGTAACGGGCGCGCCGTTCACCGTCAGACTGATGCTGATCGCCATGAACTGTCTCCTTGGGGGATCGAGACCGGCGCGGGCCCACGTTCACTACCTTCTGCCTGCCTGCTGTGAGGGCTCGCTTCGGTTTGTGCTTTTTATGGTTCCACCGAAAAGTAAAGCACAAATCGGACAGGCGTGCTATCCGGGGAAATCGTCCGGCGGCCTGGCACGGCGAGCGGCCCCGGCAAGAACAATCGGCATGCTGTATCCGGAAGTGTGTCTTTGCCGACAGATAGATCGTCGCTAGACAATGTTGATGGTGGATGGATATGTTGCGACGCAGCAATTCACTTCTAGGAGGGGGTTGATGCCACGTCGTGGAGTTCTTGCAGTCGAGTGGTCATTGCGCGAGTTAGACAGGATTCATCCAACGCGCACCCGTCTCTTTTCCTGACCCACTCGCGTTGGGAGGTCGCAAGCTCAACACGGGCGGAGCTACGGTCATTATTAGCATTCGTCGCCACTAGCCTCCCATATAAGGCTGCGACGCTACGATCGAGTGGCGCCAATCCCAGTGAATGGCATATAGCATCCTCTGCGGGAACTCGCGCCTGGACGCACTTAAACGACGGTGTAGGAATTGCGTCTTTACGGACGCGATTTAGAACAAGCAAAGTATCGTCATATCAATGCATGATCGCGCTATCTTGCGATTGCAAGATGAGCCACGAGCCACGAAGGCCTTCGTCACCACCTATTCCTGAGTTCCAGACGGTGTTTCCGCATTCGACGCTCACGACGCTGACGTTTCGGGACGGCTGAACATGAACATCAAAATCGGCTGGCGATACGTACTCCGGCCTAGTCAAACGCCGCGCAAAGCTGTTTCGGAAAAGCGCTCCCGTGGTGATCGTTTGGGATGCCACGACGGGCGCGAGGCAGGGACGGGAGGCGTCGGGTGTGTTAGTGGTTATTGCTGTCGGAGCAAACGTGAAAAGTCGTCCCAAAAGGCGCTCATCCCCTTCGTCATATTGTCGGCTGCGAGTTGAACGCTTGTCGATGTGTACATCCGCAACTTGCCATGTGCCAATGAGTTCGGCGGGCAAGATAGACGTTACTGCAGATTCCGCCTCTGCGGGCGGACAAAAGCACAACGCAAATAGCATGGACGCAAACAGGACGAAGCGTCGGTATTTTTCTAACAGTGCGTTCCCATTCATTTATATTCCCCGTTTTTGTATAGCCGGACTTCGAGATCTCGCCTGTCGACGGGACCCAGAGTGACACCGCTTGATCCTCCGGGCCAGTGTAGATGGTTGCTTACGTCGGCTCGAGCCTCTCGCCTAAATATGAACCACAATCCTTGCTCGGAAATGGTGAGTGCAGCTGCGCTGACAAGAAAATTACCCACCAGCACGATCGGATGAATGTGGAACACATCCGATGACGACGGGAAGCCATCAATCTTTTCCGCTACTTCATTCCACCACACCAGCTTCGAAATGCGTTTGAGTTCCTCGTCATGGGTGGGATCATGTGCCGTACGCTGTTCGATTCACTCCTCGAGTTGTTTCCACTTGCCGGGGTTGGTCCACTCGCTTTCGTGTCTCACAATGACGCGCGATAGCCGGAGCTGGTATCAGGGGGCGCGCCACGCGTTTCGCAACTCGTCTGCTGCCTGCGCGCCGTCGCCCTTGGTAAACACCGCGCGGTAGATCTGTGCGGCTAGCGGATTCAGCTTCGATAACGACGGAACATCAGGTTCGTCGGCTTCCAACCAATAATCGAGATGCGCCTTCGGCGTCGCGAACATCGTGTGCATCGGATCGTGGTCTCCCTTGATGGATCTCGAAGTCGACCCATTTATACGGGGTTTCCAACGTCACCCGCCCCCCGGGGAAGTTGCTTTCCCGCACCCAACCTGTAATGGGCGCGTGACGTGAGTCCGCGCTGTTGACCTTCCACCAATGCGCGTTCCTGCCGTCGCGTCCGACCACACTTTTCTGCGCCTGGTCCTCCTTCGGACCGATGGGCTACGAGGGAGCCAATGCGCCCCTGACCGGCGTGATTCAGGTCTATCCGGTAACGGCGCTGGCGGAAGGAACCCGGTGCTTTCCCCGGCCAGCAGCCCGTGGAATTCGTGTTCATCGATAAACTCCTTACCGTCTTTCCTCCGGAACGGGTAGGCGAACCTCAGTGGTGGTGGGACATCGTTGGGTCGGGGTGGGATCGGCTTGTTCAGCATACGCAGTCTTGCTCGATTGTGGATCGCGTGGCCGTCGAAGGCACGGCGATAGGTTTAATCAATTTCGACTGCGCTTTCGCGTCATTCCGGTAGCAACTTGGTGATTCGGAAACACGCGAAAGCGACATACGTCGGCTCGTCAAAATTGGACATCAAATACGTCAATAATTTAGGTATACATATTAAATTGGGTGGGGGTGTTCACGTGACGTCAGACGATATGTAGCACATCCGTTCGTCTCGAAAACGTTCCGTCTCTTGTGAACGTGTTTTACATCGAGCGGGCTGAGATCGATTAAGTTAATTTAAGCTGTCACTATCGGGACAGGGCATTTCTTGAATCCCGGCGCAAGAAAGGGCAAACGATCCGCGGCTGGCTATGCATCGTGTAGCCAAATAAAAAACGGCACGCTGAGCAAGCAGGCGTGCCGTTTCGGGGCAGTGAAGGCTGGCGAGGGCCCGTGAACGCCGGTGGGCGGCGTTCTGCCTCGCGGGGCCGGTACATCAGTGGTGCTGCAACCCGTGCCGAAGTTTCGAATGACGGCGCGAGTAACCGAAATAGATCACCATGCCGACCAGCAGCCAGATCACGAATGCAATCCACGTGACCAGTTTCAGGTTCACCATCAGGAACAGACACGACGCCACGGCGAGCATCGGTACCACCGGCACGCCCGGGCAGCGGAATGCGCGTGGCAGTTCCGGGTGCGTCTTGCGCAGGATCAGCACGGCGATCGACACCATCGAAAACGCCGCCAGCGTGCCAATATTGATCAGCTCCGCGAGCACGTTGAGCGGCACCAGCGCGCCGATCAGGCCGAAGAAAATGCCGACGAGCCACGTGGTGAAAAACGGCGTCGCAAAACGCGGATGCACGCGGGAGAGCCTGGCGGGCAGCAGTCCGTCACGCGACATGGCGAAGATCACGCGAGTCTGGCCGTAGGCCATCACCAGAATCACGGTCAGCATGCCGAGCACGGCGCCCAGATCGATAAATCCGGCCACCCATGTCTCGCCCGCCATTTGCAGCGCGTACGACACCGGATGCGAGATATTGGCGAACTGCGCCGATGGCACGATCCCCGTCACGACCGCCGCAACCGCCACGTACAACACGGCGCACACGCCGAGCGACGCAACGATGCCGATCGGCAGATCGCGCTTGGGATCCTTCACCTCTTCGGCAGCGGATGACACGGAATCGAAGCCGATAAACGCAAAGAACATCACCGCTGCCGCACCGAACACGCCATTCCAGCCGTTCGGCATGAACGGATGCCAGTTGACAGGGGTGACGTGGAACACGCCGACGCCGATCACCAGCAGCACGACGATCACCTTGATCGCCACCATGATGTTGTTGATGCGTGCGGACTCGCGCATGCCGACCGACAGCAGCGCGGTGATGGCCATCATCACGAGGAAGGCGGGCAGGTTGAACAAGGTCGCGTGACCGGGCAGCGCGCCGGGTGCAGCCGTCAAGGCGACCGGCAGCGTTACGCCGAAGCCCGACAACAGCGACTGCAGATATCCCGACCAGCCGACCGACACAGCCGAGGTGGCGAGCCCGTATTCGAGCATCAGGTCCCAGCCGATGATCCACGCGGCCAGCTCGCCGAGTGTGGCGTACGAATAGGTGTAGATCGAGCCGGCGACTGGAATGGTCGAGGCGAACTCGGCATACGCGAGCGCCGCGAAGCCGCAGGCGATAGCCGCGATGACGAACGACAACATCAGCGCTGGGCCGGCCTGCACGGCGCCGGTGCCGGTCAGGACGAAAATGCCGGTGCCGATAATGGCGCCGACACCGAGGAAAGTGAGGTCAAGGGCGCCGAGGGTTTTCTTCAAGCCGCCGCTTTGGGTGCTGGCGGCGAGCATGTGCTCGACGCTTTTCTTGCGAAACAGGGACATTGGCGTGGGTCTCCGGTGGTGCACGCATCTTGCGCGCCGAATGTCGGGGAACCCATTAGTTTACCGGATGTGACACCCGTCACATTTCTGGGATAGCCGCAGCTTCTCGCCGCACCCCGCTGCTGTGCCCCGCTAAGCCCCTATCCGGCCATGGCCGGATTCAGGTCGACGAGCCGGTTGCTCATTACGTAGAAGGTGAGTTCGGCGTTATTGCGCAGCTTCATCTTTTCGAGCAGCCGCGTGCGGTACACGCTCACGGTCTTGACCGACAGCGACAGCGCAATGGCGATGTCCGTCAGACGCTTGCCGGAGGCGAGCATGCAGAGGGTCTGATATTCGCGATCGGACAGCTTTTCGTGCGGCAACTGCTCGCCGTCGAACGAAACATAGTCGGCGAGCGCCTCGGCCATCGCCGGGCTGACGTACTTGCGGCCCGCTGCGACCTGGTGGATCGCGCTGATCATCTGCGCGGTATCGACGGTCTTCGACAGGTAGCCGGCGGCGCCGGCCTTCAGCGCCCGGACCGCGTACTGGTCTTCGCGATACATGGAGAACATCAGCACCGCCACGCGCGGCGCCTTGCGCTTGAGGCGCTTGAGCACTTCGACGCCGTTCATGTCGGGCAGCGAGATGTCGAGCAGCACGACGTCGAAGAGTTGCTTTGCCACCGCCGCGAGCGCTTCGGCGCCGGTTTCCGCTTCGGCTACCTCGAGCGCCACGCCCCGGTCCATCAACAGTTGCCGCACGCCTTGACGGACCACGGCGTGGTCGTCGGCGAGCAGGATGCGCAGGCTCATGACGGCACGCTCACGAAGAGAAGGGCGCGGCGCTGGCCGCGACGCGGTCGGCGGACGCGGCGCCGGCGAGCATCGCATCCCACGCGAAACGCGCCCGCACGGTGGTGCCGCGGGCGGGCGTGCCGGCGTCGGGGCGGCGGGCGCTGATCTGTACGCTGCCGTCGAAGGCCGCGCAGCGGGCGCGCATGCCGGCGAGGCCGAAATGGCCGCG
This sequence comes from Paraburkholderia sp., assembly GCA_049523075.1. GTDB lineage: Bacteria > Pseudomonadota > Gammaproteobacteria > Burkholderiales > Burkholderiaceae > Paraburkholderia. Next base: position 192 of record JBEKNG010000337.1, on the reverse strand, counting down.
GCGGGGGCGGGCGCGTAGCGCGAGGCCGATGCCGTCGTCACTGACGACGAGCATCAGGTGCCGGCGGCTCGCTTCAATGCGGACGTCGGCCGCGCTGGCGCGTGCGTGCTTGGCGATATTGTTCAGCGCTTCCTGAGCGACCCTGAAGATCGCGAGCGCGGCATCCGCGGGCAAGCGCGTGAGCCGGACGTT
>JBEKNG010000336.1:0-6463 GCA_049523075.1 Paraburkholderia sp. | reverse complement strand
CAGCGTATGCACCTCACCCGGGAACAGACGGAAGTCGACGTTTTGTAGCGCCTTCACGCCGGGAAACGTCTTGCTGACAGCAGCAGTTGCCAGTATCGGCTCAATTTCTCCCGTTTGCGCGCTCGAATCGGCATGCGACGGCGCCGCCGGGTCACGACCACGGACGGGGTTGGACGGATCAGGAGTCGGGTGGGCCATAGGCCTCGCTCGATGGGTGGAAAAGAGGCCGCCCGCTGCAATCGCAGCCGGACGGCCAGGCACCGCTGGAGAAACTCGTTACGCCCTGTGCTTCAATTGACCGATTCTTTGATCGATTCAGCTCAGTATCAGTGCTTGCTCAGTACTTGCGCGTCGGCAAGGTCTGCGCCGCGACGCTTTCCGGGAAGACCGTCTCCTGGGTCAGAATCCGCTTCGGCAATTGCTTGCCGGCCACCACGTCCTTCACCGCCGACATCAGTTGCGGCCCCAGCAGCGGACTGCACTCCACGTCGACATTCATCTTGCCCGCGGCCATCGCCTGGAAGCCGCCCTTGGTTGCATCGAACGAGACGACAGTGATGTCCTTGCCGGGGTGCATGCCAGCCTCTTCCATCGCCTGGATGGCGCCGAGCGCCATATCGTCGTTATGCGCATAAACTACATTTATTTTATTTCCATAAGTTTTTATAAAAGCTTCCATGACCTGCTTGCCGCCGGCCAGCGTGAAGTCGCCGCTTTGGGAAGCAATGATCTTGAATTTAGGATCGTTCTTGATCACCTCCATCAGTCCGGAATGCCGGTCATTGGCTGGAGCCGAACCGACGGTCCCCTGCAATTCGGCGATGTTGATGGGTCCCTGGTCGTTTTTATAGTGATCTTCGAGCCAATGGCCGCCGCGCCGTCCCTCTTCCATAAAGTCCGAGCCGATCATCGTGACGTAGAGGGAGGTGTCCTTTACGTCGATGTTGCGGTCGGTCAGGATCACGGGGATCTTCGCAGCCTTCGCCTCGAGCAGGATCGGCTCCCAGCCCGACTCCACTACCGGTGAAAACGCGATCACATCGACTTTCTGCGCGATATACGAGCGGATTGCCTTGATCTGGTTTTCCTGCTTCTGCTGGGCATCCGAGAACTTGAGGTTGATCTTTGCATCGGCCGCGGCCGATTTGACCGATTCGGTATTGGCGGTACGCCATGCGCTCTCGGCGCCGACCTGCGCGAAACCGAGGGTGATGGGTTTGTCCTGGGCATATGCGCCGGACGCCGCAAGGCTGAGCACTCCGATACCCGCGGTGAGCGCGAGCGCGCCCAACGCACGGCATACCATGCGTCGTGAATTCGCCATGACTGTCTCCTGATCGTTGTTGTGTTGTCGATCCGTGACGGCCTTATGCAAGCCTTCAGCAAGGATCGTGATCAAGCGTAGTGTCTGGCGCCCCCACCGTCCAATCATATGATTCGCGCAACCCATACCAATTTTGGTATAGGGACCTGATGCTGGACACACAGTCGCGCATACCCGGTTCGCACGACGCCCCTGCCGATCGCCCTGCGCTCCGGCACGCCTTTTTAATGCGATTTTTATGCGCTTGCAGGCACTCTTTAGGCGGCGAGTACACGGCTCCGGCTACCCTGTAATCGATCCTGCTGCGCGCCTGCAGACAGATCCAACGGCCAACTGATGGACAACCGATCATGCTGAAACTGCTGGTTCCCGTAAGCCGCTCGGCGCGCTCGCTGCAAGCGGTCCGGCACGCGGCGTTCCTCTACACCGAGCGGTGCGCCTCTGAAGTCGTGCTGGTCAATGTGCAGCCGCCGCTCGAGTCAACGCGTCTCGAAGCCTTCTATTCGCTCTCGAGATTGCGCGCACTCGAAGATGGCTACGGCGAGGCAACACTCAGCCGCGCCAAACGCATCCTCGAGGATGCGGGCGTCAAGTACTCCGTAGAAGTCAGAGTGGGTCCGTTGGTGTCGACCATCGCGAACTGCGCAGAACAACACAACTGCGACGAGATTGTGGTTGCAGCGCCGCGCCGGGACCTGTTCCACACCGTGGCGCGCCTGGTGAATCGCAGCGTGCTGGACCGGTTGGTGAGCATTTCCCGCGTCCCGGTCACGGCGGTCAACTGAAGCGGCCGATCGCCGCCGCTAGCGCCCCGGCATTACCCAGCGAAACGTCAGATTGATCCGTTCGCCGCTCACACGCGGCTCTTTAGGCACCCGGTGGCGCCACTCCGCCTGCGTGTTGCCGCGCATGACGAGCAGGCTCCCGCCTTTGAGCTGATACGACTGCACCACCGCCGTCTTGTTGTGGCGCAGATCAAAGGTGCGGGCAACACCCAGACTCACGGACGCAATCACCGGCTGTGCCCCCAACTCACGTTCGTGATCGGCGTGCCAGCCCATGCTGTCGATCCCGCTGCGGTAGCGGTTAAGCAGCACACTGTTGAAGCGGCATCCGCAGGTCGTTTCGGCCGCCGTCTTCAGTTCCGCCACCGTCGGCGTCCAAGCTTGCGGCACGTTGCGAATTCCGGAATAGACGTAGATCGCGTCCGCTTCGCCTTGCCACGCCGTGAGACGAGGCAGCGCCACGCGCCCGGCCGGCGTGCCCATCGATTCCTGCTTCCACGCGACTTCGTCGATGAGTTGCAGCAACGCGCGCTCAGCCGTTGCGGGCGCAAGCCAGTCGGGATACCAGACAACGTCGGGCTTAGGAAGATCATCGAACAGATCGTTCATGAGATAGCATGTCACATGGGCACCACGGTGACTCTAGTGGAAAGTGGCCTGGTTATTATGGAACAAGTCGCCGCCGTGGGTCACATATCCGGCTTGCGCTCTCTTTCGCCCAACCTGCGCCACGCCGGCCGTGCCCCCGCGGGGCGCCACGATCCGATTTTTCTCTTCAGCTAACTGACCATCATGACGCTCTCCGACAACGTACCGCGTTTCGCAACGCGACGCTGCAAGGCGGCTATCTGATCATGGCCGCACGCGCGCTTGGGCTCGACACCGGTGCCATGTCAGGTTTCGATGCGGCCAAGGTCGACGCGGCGTTCTTCGCGGGCACTACCGTGAAGGCAAACTTCCTCATCAATCTCGGCTACGGCGACCCGTCGAAGCTGTTCGCGCGCAGCCCGCGCTTCACGTTCGACGAAGCCGCCCGGATCGTCTGAAGCACGACACGTGAACCGCGAGGCGTGTCGGGCTTCAAGTGAACAACGCCACGTAAAACACGACGGCGCCGATCAGCGCCCCGACAAAGCAAAAGCCCTCTTCGGCCTCATCGCCGCGCGAACGCAGCCACGCACCGACAACGCCGAAGAGCCCCGCAATGCCCAGCGCCACAAGACCATGACGACATCGAATAGCGCGTCGCGGCCTGGCTCCGACATGTCGAGGCTCCGTACTCCGTAGTAAACGCCGATAGCCATGAGCGACAACATCACCATCGGCAACATCACGTGACTCCCTTCATGGCCGACGTGATGCGGATGATGACCTGTTCTGATCAGTTTCATGATGCGTTTCCTACCTCTCGCTCTCAACGGGCGATAAAGCCGAACCGCGTCACGCAACCATCGTGCCTGACTGGCCGCGGACATCCAGACGGATACACGTCGCAGGAAAGGCCGGTTGCATCAGGGTTCTCTTCCAGAAGAGTCTACTCGTACGACCAATTCAAAACTCGTTTAATTCAATTTTCCAAGTCTCTTTTTACAGACCCGCCTCCGACCGTGCTGCCCCGTCCAGCGTGCCGCAACGCGAAAGCGCTGGCCGCCTGAATTCGCAGCCCTATGCTTAGCGGAAAAGTAAAATGGGCGGCGTCGGCAGGCGTGGCGACATGCCGGTAGAATGATCTGTCTTGCCGGCAAAACCTGCACAAAACGCGCCAAAGCATTGCGCGTTCGTCCGGCACCCCTTCCGCCTTCATCCCCTTCTATGCGCCGCTCATCGTTCTTTGTTCGCTTTATTTGCATTGGCGTCCTGTTCCACATTTACGTCGGTTTCCGGGTCATACCCGACTTGCCTATCGATACCACCGGCAGGTGGCTGGCAGCACTGTGGCTCGTGCTGTCGTGCCTGCTGATTCCGCTCGGTATGCTGGCGCGCAACATCAAGCGCCAGCCGCTCGCCGACAGGCTCGCCTGGATCGGCCTGCTGGCGCTGGGCTTCTTCTCGTCGTTGCTCGTGCTCACATTCGTGCGAGATCTGGTAATGGCTTCGCTGCTGACCGTCGATGCATTTTGGCCGCACGCCATCCCGCTAACCACCTGGCGCATGGACTCCGCTGCGGCGGTGCCGCTGCTCGCGTTGCTGTCCACAGCGGTCGGCCTCTTCAACGCGCGGCGCCGGGCCCGCGTTGTCACGATCGAGGTGCCGATAGACGATCTGCCGCCCGCACTCGACGGCTTCACGATCGTCCAGATCAGCGACATCCACGTTGGTCCGACCATCAAGCGCCGTTATGTCGACGCGATCGTCGATGCGGTCAACCGCCTCAAGCCCGATCTGATTGCGGTGACCGGCGATGTGGTCGACGGCAGCGTGCCGCAGCTGCGCGACCACACGCGGCCGCTGTCGCGCCTCAGCGCACGGCATGGTGCGTTCCTCGTCACTGGCAATCACGAATACTACGCGGGCGCCGACGCATGGATCGAGGAGTTTCGCCGACTCGGCTTGCATGTGTTGCTCAATGAGCACGTGGTGGTGGAACACGAAGGCGCACGTGCGGTGATCGCGGGTGTTACCGACTATTCGGCCGCCCATTTCGATCCGGCTCACCGCAGCGACCCTGCTGCGGCGCTTGCGGGCGCTCCGGGCGACGTGTTGATCAAGGTACTGCTGGCGCATCAGCCGCGTTCGGCCGAAGCCGCTGCCGAAGCGGGTTTCACGCTGCAGTTATCGGGGCATACGCATGGCGGCCAGTTCTTTCCCTGGAATTTCTTCGTGCGTTTGCAGCAGCCGTTCACGGCGGGGCTCGCGCGGCTAAACGGATTGTGGGTTTATACGAGTCGTGGAACCGGCTATTGGGGGCCACCGAAGCGGCTTGGCGCGCCTTCGGAGATTACCCGGTTGCGTTTGGTGCCAGGCGAAATGAGCTGAACCAGCAAGTGCGATGCAAGAACGCCGCACCACGCGTCGAGCAAATAGGCGCGATGAGGCCAACGATGAAAGCCGCGACGAGATGCGACGAGAAAAGATAACGATATAAAGCGGCCATAAAAAAGCAAAATGCGCGGAACGCCCTTAAAGGCGCTCCGCGCACGGAGTCACGCGAACCAGACCGCGGAAGCTTTACTGCGCCGCAGGCGCGACAGCGACGCTCACTTGCGAAGCATAGGCCACCTCGACGTGCATACCAGGCTGCAGGTTGCCGACCTTCACCGGATCACGCCCCTGGATATGGAACACAGCACCGTTGGGTCCCTTCAACTCGACCACGCCCGAGGCGCGATCGAGCGCCACGACTTCGGCGGTCACGTTCTGCGGTGACGACTGGACGCCGGCTGCGCCGTGCGTCGGGCTCACGAGTGCGCTACGCACCATACGAACGTGGACCTTGCTGCCTGGGTGGATCTGGGCAAGATTGCTGGCGTCGGTCACAGCAAACGATGCCTCGCCGCCATGCGCGTCGATCACGGTGACCGCGTGCTTTGCCTGGTCGACGCCCTTCACGATGCCGTCGGCCTGCAATACGCTGGCGCCTTCGAACGGTGCGGGCAGCGCATCAGCCGCCGACGAGACAAGCGGTGCTGCTGCGATCAGTGCGCCAGCAACGATGCCGAGAGCTTTCTTGTTCATACAATCCTCAATCAGGTAAAAACGAAAAGAGAATCAGGCCGCGGGCGGACGCACCAGGCGGCGCCCCCTATTGCCGGAAGCGCTCACGCTGGGTTATGTGGGAGGACACCAAAGTGCAGTCGCCACATGCGAAATGACGCATGGGCTGCACGACATGATTCAACGCATAGGTCAGTTTGTTTTCCAGGATGGACCTTGTCAAGCTTCGGAATCCGTATTTATTTTGAGATAAAATTGGATTTATTCGAGACGTCCTGCCGGCCAGACTCGCGCAGCGTTTGGGCAGCACGGCCTCCAACGTGGCCCGCGCCGACGAATGCCATGACACGAGCGGTTGTCAGCGCATCAGACCTCGATCAGGATGCGACCGGCTTCGATTCTGGCTGGATAAGTCTTGAGCTTCTCGCACACGGGTGCGCAAAGCGGGCGGCCATCACGAATGTCGAAGCGGCCATTGTGCTTCGGGCATTCGATCACATGGCCCATCACGAACCCATCGCTCAGGTGCGCCTGCTCATGCGTGCACAATCCGTCGCTCGCATAGACATTATCGCTGACGCGATAAATCGCATAGATGTGGTCCGCGTGATCGAAGCGCATCACGTCTTCATCTTCGATATCGTTCAGTGCAGCTACATCGATCCATTGTGACATGTAGGTCGTCTCCGGATTTTGTATG
>JBEKNG010000335.1:0-6466 GCA_049523075.1 Paraburkholderia sp. | reverse complement strand
GTGCGGATCAGCGGCCGCTCGCCGGGTACATCGACCTTCTTGCGCAGACGTCCCACGTGTACGTCGATGAGGTTGGTGCCCGGATCGAAACGGCATCCCCACACGGCTTCGAAAATCATCGTGCGTGTCAGCACCTGGCCGGCGTGCCGCATCATGAATTCGAGCACGCGAAATTCGGTGGGCTGCAATTCGAGTTCGCGTTTGCCGTGGGTGACCCGGCGTCGCACGAGGTCGAGTTCGAGCGCGCCAGTGCGCAACAGGGTCTCGGCCTTCGCATTGCGCGGACGGCGGCGCAGCAGCACTTCGACGCGCGCGAACATCTCATCGGGCGAGAACGGCTTGGTCAGATAGTCGTCGCCGCCGGCACGCAACCCCTGAATGCGGTGATCCACATCGGACATCGCGCTCATTACCAGCACTGGAGTCTCCATGCCGACACCGCGCATGGTGGCGACGATGGTCAGGCCGTCGAGGTCCGGCAGCATGCGGTCCAGCGTGACCACATCGTATTCGCCTGCCATGACCTTGGCCATGCCTTCGCGGCCAGTGCGCGCCACGTCGACAGAGAAGCCGCTTGAAGTGAGGGTGCGCACGATGTCGTCCGCGATCAGTTCGTCGTCTTCGATCGTCAGTATCTTAGGCATGGTTCGCGATTGCCTTTGTCCTTGTCCATCAAGCCACCACCCGCAGCGCGACCGGTTTATCCGGGGCGCGGTACTGGCTCACCGCATAGTCGATGAAGCTGCGCACCTTCATCGACAGATAGTTACGGCCGGAATACAGGATCGACACATGACGCGGCCCACCGTTGACCTCGAACTGTTCGAGCACCGGCACGAGCGTGCCCTGGGCGAGGTCGTCGCTGACCGACGGCAGCGGCAGCAGGGCGATGCCCATATGGTTGAGCGCGGCGACCCGCACCATCGCGCTGCTGGTGGCCGTCAGGGCGCTGCCGGTGTTGACGCGGTAGACGCCGTTGGCGTCCGCAAATTCCCAGGCGCGCGAGCTGCCGTCCGATACCGTCAACAGGCCGTGGCGATTCAGCGCGGCCGGGTCGCGCGGCGTGCCGTGGCGCGCCAGATAGGAAGGCGAAGCCACTGTGACTTCCTCCATGCTGGTGAGTGTGCGGCTTACCAGCGTGGAACTGGCGAGGCGCCGGTCGTCGGAGAAGCATACGTCGAAGCCGCCCTCGACCATGTCGATATGCGTATCGTAGGTGGTGACATCGAAATCGACGCGTGGATGCAGCGTGCGATACGACGCGAGCAGGCCGCCGAGTCCGGAGGTGGCAAAGGTCATCGGCGTGGCGATGCGCAGCGTGCCGCGTGGATCGCGCGTCGTCTGCACGAGGTTTGATTCCATTTCATCGAGCTTCTCGATGATCGTGCGGCAGCCGTCCAGATACTCTTTACCGACTTCGGTGAGCGATAGGCTGCGCGTCGTGCGGTTGAGCAGGCGCATGTTCAGATGCGCCTCGAGCATGCTGACGCTGCGCGTGACGGCGGCGGCCGACATGCCCAGTTGTCTCGCAGCCAGATTGAAGCTGGCGAGATCGACTACGCGTGTAAAGACACGCATCGCTTGTAGCTGGTTCATTGTCTGACACTAGGAAGGGATGGGACGATCCGTGCATCATGGGCGCTTGTGGGTAAAACGGCGCTGCCAGCTTTATTAAGTATTTTTTAATTTTGTGCAATGCTCATGAGCTGCGTAGGCACATTGCGTGGGCCGGTGGAGCAGTGCGCGGGGTTGCCCAGCAAAGGCGCCAGGCAAAAAAAAGAGCGCGGCGTAAGCCGCGCTGCTAAGGAGATCTTGAAAAAGACCGCAGTTACGCGGACAACCCAGTATAGGTCGTTGCGTCCATACGGTGGGTGCGAACTCTGAAAGACACTACTGCGTAAATCCGAATAAAGCAGAGCATGACCATGAGCATGGTAATCCGCGATTCGCGAAAGAGTCTGTTGCGCGACGCAGCGTGAATCTGGCAGCAGGTATACAGAGGCAGCGCAGGCTAGTTCATCACCGCGTGCGCTTCCTCCTGCTCCAGCGCTTGCAGATGGTTCGACAATGCCTCGTTCAGCTTGACGAGACTGGGGGTGGGCAGGGCGAATCCCGCCCAGCCCAGACCCGTATGGCGCATGAACAGAACGGCGCCGTCATAGAGTGGATGCTTTTCGGTGTGCCAGCATGGGTTCATCTCGATCACGTACTGATGCGTGCGTGACGGCTCTTTCGGCACTTCGGGGCGCATCGCTGCACGGATCAGACTCAGGCGTTCGATCACCGCATCGACTTCCTGCGCCTCCAGCAAAACGGTGGCCTCGTCGACAGCGATCCGCACTGTATGGGTGCCGTACTCGTTCATCATCTCGATGGTCATTGCCATGTCCTGACTCCTCATACCTATTCGATGGGGAAATTATGGAACGACTGTGCGGGGCAAAGGCTGAAAGAGGACGATTGTTTGATGAAACATTCTTTAACGAGCGCGGGCACCCATCTTGCACCGGGCACCGCGTGTTCGACTGGCGCCGACCATGGGCCGCATCCTTTCTTTGGCGTTTCAATCCTCGCGCAAGCTGACGTTCGCGTCGATCCGGCGGGAAAGGGCGAACTGTTGGCAGATGGTTTCGAGGTCTGACGAATACGCTCGAATCCATATAGTGGAACTCAAGGCAAACAACTAAGGGGCGGAAGCAAAATGCGCAACGTACACAAAGCGGTGTTTCCCGTTGGCGGACTCGGAACGCGATTTCTGCCGGCCACCAAGGCGAGTCCGAAGGAGATGCTGCCGGTGGTCGACAAGCCCTTGATCCAGTATGCCGTCGAGGAGGCGATCGCCGCGGGCATGACGGAATTGATCTTTGTCACGGGCCGCGGCAAGCGCGCCATCGAAGATCATTTCGACAAGTCGTACGAGATCGAAGCCGAACTGATCGCGCGCGGCAAGCGGGATTTGCTCGAGCTGGTGCGCGGCATCAAGCCGAGCCACGTCGATTGCTTCTACGTGCGGCAGGCCGAGCCGCGTGGGCTCGGCCATGCGGTGCTATGCGCAGAGAAGCTGATCGTCGACGAGGCGTTTGCCGTGATACTCGCGGACGATCTGATCGACGGTCGTCCGCCCGTCCTCTCGCAGATGATCGGCGTGTTCGACCACTACCACTGCTCGGTGGTCGGGGTGGAAAAGATCGAAACGCAGGATACGCGCTCCTATGGCGTGATAGAAGGCAAGGCTTGGGACGACCGGATATTCCGCATCTCGGGCGTGGTCGAGAAGCCGGAACCGGCGCAGGCGCCGTCGAATCTCGGCGTGGTGGGGCGTTATGTGCTGACGCCCGGCATCTTCGATCATCTGCGCAAGACCCGGCCAGGTGCCGGCGGTGAAATCCAGTTGACCGATGCGATCCAGTCGTTGCTCACCGACGAACAGGTGCTCGCCTATCGGTACCGCGGCCAGCGCTTCGATTGCGGTAGCAAGATCGGCTATCTGAAGGCGACCGTGGAGTTCGCGCTCCGGCATCCCGAGGTGAAGGCTGGCTTCGAGGCTTATCTGAATGCGAAGCTCGCTGCGGATCATCCGGAGATGATCGTCTGACTGGGCCAGGCTGGGGCACGGCGGTGCACGATTGCGGCGCGCCGCTGTGCTCCCGAAGCGCTCCAGACGCACTCCCGAAGCGTTATCGTTCAGCGGAAATACGCTTTGGTGTTCTCATGGACGTCGGCACACGCGAGCAGTTCCGACGGCGCCATCCATACGTAGTCGCTGTGCTGTTCGAAGCGGCCGATCGGCGCTGCGTCGCGTAACACCAGCATATAGCCGAGCACGACATAGTGGGTCGAGATATCGGCAGCGCCGGCAAAATTGTCGTCGTAATGATGTTCGAATACGCCGCGAAAGCACGCCGTATTCTGCGAGACATTCTCGAGCCCGAGCTCCTCGCGCACGATGCGGCTGAATGCGCCGTTCAACGACTCATCCTTGCGGATCCGTCCACCGGGCACGAACCAGGTGCCGCGCGCCGGACGATTGACGCGGCGCCCGAGCAGCACCCGCCCCTGATCGTCGACCACGATCAGGTCGATCGAGATGAGCGGCGTGAGGCGTACGACGTCGAGAAATTCGGGTCGGGCAAGCATGGTCTCGTTCATTTCCCCATTCAAGTCATGCATGACGTCTCTGCAAGCAGGCTTTCAGTCTAGCGTCTTGCGCCGGCGTCCCCGCTATTCGCACCCCTGCCAAATGCGCCGAACTTTCTGCACATCAGGACAATTTCATTGCGCGACGTAGCCGGCTGGGGTTGTGACGTTGGCTTTGGCGACGCTCGCATTGGTCGAGATCACGTAGATCGGCGCTTCGGTCAGCGTGAGCGCGGCCACGCCATTGGTGTAGGGCTGGCTCGACGGGTTGCCCATCATGTCAAGCACAGTCACCTGGCCGGAGCTGCCTGGCGCGTCGACCTGCAGGTTGTAAGGAGTCTGGTAGGTCGAGCTGAAACCCTTGCTCGCGTTCCAGACTGCATTGTTGTGAGTCCACAGCGCCGTGATTACCGCACCGCCGTTCAGTTGCTGGAACGCGTACGCGTAGATGCCCGCCGGCAGAGCGTTGAGCGGCCCGAGCGTGTTGGTGCCGTCGATGAGGCGGGTCATCGCGGCGGTGGCCATTGCCGCGGGTTTCGGGCTGATTGCAGCCGGACCGAAGCTGCCTTGTGGATCGACGAGGTTGAAGAACAGTCCATAACCGACCTCGCCCGGAAAATCGCTCGCGTAGAACAGATACGTCACATCGGCGCCTTCGCCGAGCAGGATCAGATGCGTGCGCGCGACGAGTGCGCCCTGGGCGTACAGCACGTTCGGCGTCGGATAGTTCGGGCCGTATTTCGCACCGATGTCGTAGCGGATGCCGGTTTCGGTGACAAACAGACGCGCACCGGGTTTGAGCGTCGTCGCGATCAACTGGCGCAGCGCGCGCATCGTCGCCGGCAGCGATTGCGCCGCCTGCGCCGGGTCGCTGTCGCCTACGAGCCGCTCGGGCGGATGCGACGGCGAGGTGCCGAGGTCGTAGTAGCCATGAATCGATACACCATCGAGATACTTTGCGATGCCGAGCGGCTCGAGCCGTTGCAGCCATTCCGTATTGGTGGCGACCGATGCGTTGGTGGTGCCCATGATCACCGCATCGGGATCGGTCGCGTGGATGGCCTGCCAGGTGGCCTGATACAGCGCGACCAGATTGGCGTCCGTGTCGCGCCACGGTAAGCCGCTGCCGTAGTCGGGCTCCCATGTCACCTGATAGTAATTGCGCGATTGCCGCGGAAAACGTTGGGTGCGCACCTGATTCGACTCCTGGCCGACGCGGTTCATGAAGGCCTGGTACGCCGGCAGCGACACCGGCAAATAGCTGTGGGTGGCGACGTGCGTCGGACTCGCCCATGCGGGAATGCCGTCGAGCTGGATCAGCCGCATCAGATCGCCGGGCTTGAAGTAGGCGTCGAGCGGATACGCGGTGGCGTTGAACGTGTTCGGCCCATCGGGCTCCATCACATACCAATTGCGTTTGTCGTTGACCCAACGTAGTCCCAGATCGGGATAGAGCGGGCGATAGCCGTCGCCGCCGCAGCAATTCTGGCCGGGCGCGATATAGGCAGTGCCTTGGCCGCCGAAGCGGTGCAAGTCTTCGCGGACATAGGAGGGGGCGGCGAGGACGTCGGACAGATTGGGCAAAACGCCGAAGCTCGCCATGCCGGCCGGTCGGGTCCCGCGTGCCGGCAGTCCAGCGCCGGCCGAGCTCAAGCTGGCAGAAACCGCAAAGTAACCGGCGAGCGTGGAGACACAATTCAGCGCGACGACTTGTGGGCCACTCGCGACTTCGAATTGCCCGGAGGCGCGCACGTTGCTCCATGCGTCGAGAATCTGCCAGGCGAGCGTATCGCTCCGGTTCGCACGGGTGGTGAGGGTCACCACAAAGGGGTGGCCGTTGCTGAACATGCGCGTGCCGTCGCTGCCAGGCGTATCCGCTTCGATCAGGGCGCCATTCGGCGCCGCGTTGGCGGGCGCGGACGGTGCACTGCAGATGAGCGCGTTCCTGCTCGGCGTGGCGATGATCGACACTGTGGTGGATGCCGATGCGACCCCGCTATCGTACCAACAGCGCTTCTGCGTGCCGGGCGCCGGATCGCCGAACACGCCGTTATCGCAGGGCGTGCCGCCGGTAAAGGTCAGGATCACGTATCGCGTATCGCTGCCATATTTGACGTCGTGCGTGCCGGAAAAAGCGCATACGCTACGTTCACTGGCGCATGCGGTCCAGGTGATGGCGGGACGGCGGGGCGTTGTGTTTGTGGCAGGCGCGGTGTCTGGCGCGCCCGTCTTCGTCGTGTCCGCGGCAGGCGTTGCCGATACTGCGTTCGTCGCCGCTGTATGAACGATCCAGCAACGCTTTTGCGAGCCCGGTGCTGGATCGCCGAAT
>JBEKNG010000334.1:0-6471 GCA_049523075.1 Paraburkholderia sp. | reverse complement strand
CTCGGGCGCGCTACTGTACCTGCTCGGGATAAGCGGAGAAATTTTCGTGCTTACCTCGCTCTACCTGGTCATGCCAGTTGGCCGGCCATCGCTAGGCCACGCTCTGATAGGCGCCGTCGCGGCGGCACTGTTCTGGGAAATCACCCGCCACGTGCTGGTCTGGTATTTCGCCACCCTGTCCAGGGTCGGCGTGGTATACGGGTCGTTCACCACGGCGATTGTGGTCCTGCTCAGTCTGGAAATTGCGGCGACGCTGCTGCTGCTCGGCGCTCAGGTCATCGCCGAATACGAGCGCCTCGGCAGAGGCGACAACGACGCGCGGCCGAAGCCGTTTCGTACCGACTAGACTGCCGTTCGCGCAGCGCAATGTTGCCTGGCACCGATGGCCGGCGAGCATGGGCATGGACGCCACAGGTTCGTTATGCAACGACTCGCGAAATTTGTGTCCCTTTCTCGCCCCCAGCTGCGCCGGTCGCACAACGGGGACTCGAGATCGGCGGAAATTCACTGCATATCCAAAAAGAGTGGGCCGATGCGAGCGCCCACAAAGGCTGCGGCTCAGGGGAAACCGTAGGGACTGTTAGGCATCTCGACATATGGTTCACCCGCACTACGAAAGACGGCAAGGGGCAGGAAATCTGTTGTGCAGGCAGCAACGGTTGATGACGCGAAATATCCGGTGGCACGGTCACGGCTCACTGCAGCGAAAATGGGGTGTCTGCGAGTGCGCCGATTGAAGCCGATGCAGTCACGGCTTCGCTGTTGCTGGCGCCGTATCGAACATCGCTGTGACGGCGGCGAAGTTTCTTGCGGTGGGCCTCGCCGGGTTTGCTCTCTCCGCATGTAGCGGCACGGCGCCGACGCTCGCGTTCGCCTCGGCAGCCCAGATCGTCTGTTCGGCCAGTACCACGGAGCTGTCCACGCTTCAGACGCAGGCGTTTTCACTGGTGACCCGCAGGAACGCTAACGAATCAGGTTCAGCCTGACTTCGGCAGGGTCCGCGGCCGGTGCGACAACCGCCGATCTGCAGAACATCGTGAATGCCACGCTGCCGGATCTCCAGACCATCGTACCGTATCGACTGCCGACCTATACTGCCAGACACCGCCATGGCCGCGTTCTTGTCCTTCTGCGATCGAGGAGCTTTCCGACTGGCACGCAAAGCTTTTGAAGTGGGCAGTACAACGCAGGAAGGCAGCGCAGGAGCCGACGCTACTGGGCGACTGGCAGGGGAAACTTTTTTGATGACACAGTGACATCGGCAAGACGAAACGTAAATACGCTCAAAAGCGTGTCAGTGCTTCCTCAAACCGGCAGCCTTGCCGTCGATGCCAACCGTAGTCATTTTTGTCTCCGTCGACACCAAGGAATTCGATTCGGGCTGCGCACGCTTTCGAAGCCGCCGCCTGAGAGCACATATTCTGTTCAGCGCGACCGCTTCGGCGACCCTGATTTCGGCACTCGCGCAAGTCGGCGCGAATTGGCGGACTTCGGTCAGCCATCGACTTTGGATCGGTGGCCACCGAAAGAGCACGCAAAAATTACCTTGCCGCACACGAGCCGATAAGTCGTCCCCATAGTCCCGGTCTTTCCTGGCGAAGCATCGCGCCGCTATGGAAAGCGCATCTGTCTCGCGCTACAGTATGGTCCTTCGTTGAACCAGTCCGCGTGCCTTCGGCCGTATTGGGCGGCGCCGGGATAACCGCGGCCAGACGCGGGCTCTGATCCGTGAGTACAGCGCAGGGCGTGCCAATCCAGAACGCAGCGGGCGGGCTGGTCCATGCCTGTAGCCATTTAATCAAAAAGTGTCTCGGGAATGAGCAGTTATGAATATTGCAAACCGAAACAACGTTCAGACTTTCGGCCATGGTCCCAAGACGCTGATGTTCGCGCACGGCTTTGGCTGCGACCAGAGTATGTGGCGCTATCTTGCTCCCGGATTTCAGGATCGGTACAAAGTCATACTTTTCGATCTTGTCGGCAGCGGCAAGTCGGATCTGTCAGCGTATGACCGCGAGAAATACGATTCACTTCACGGTTACGCCAGTGACGTGCTGGAGATCATCGACGAATACGCTGAGGGCCCGGCAATCTTTGTGGGACACTCGGTTAGTACGACGATCGGCATGCTTGTCTGCATCCAGGCGCCCGGGCGCGTTCGCGCGCAGATCATGGTCGGCCCCTCCCCGTGCTACATCAACGACGGCGATTACGTGGGTGGGTTCACGCGCGCGGACATTGACGGCCTGCTTGGAACACTGGAAAGTAACTATCTCGGCTGGTCCAGCACGATGGCGCCCGCGATCATGGGTGCGCCGGACCAGCCGGAACTCGGTATCGAACTGACAAACAGTGTCTGCCGGACGGACCCGGAGATCGCCAAACACTTCTCCCGCGTCACGTTTCTTTCGGACCATCGCGCAGACGTCGCCAGAGCAGATGCGCCTGCGCTCATCCTGCAATGCAGTGACGACCTGATCGCGCCACTCTCGGTCGGGGACTACCTGCATCGCAACCTGCCCAGCAGTACGCTGCGCATCATCGAAAACGTAGGGCACTGCCCTCACCTTAGCGCTCCGGGAGCAAGTGCCGCGGCGATCGAAGACTTTCTACTGCGACTGGACACCTGACGTGCAGGGAGAGGGCGACTTGCCAGAGGTGAGCGAACTGTTCCAGTATGCACCGTGCGGGCTGCTGGTGACCGGGGACGGCACAATCCGACGTGCGAATGCGACTTTCTGCAAGTGGCCCGGCTATAGCGAGCAGGAACTTGTCGGAGTGCGCCGTCTGAGCGAGTTGCTAACGATGGGGGGACGGGTATTCCACCAAACCCACTGGGCGCCGCTACTCCAGATACAGGGCTCAGCGGCCGAGGTAAAGCTGGGCGTGGTCCATCGCGCAGGACATACCGTGCCGATGTTATTCAATGCGATCCGCAGACATCGCGAAGGGAACGTGTGGCATGAACTCGCTGTTATGGTGGTCAACGACAGGCACAAGTACGAGAAGGAACTGCTGCTAACCCGGAATAATGCGGAAGCGGCGCTCGCCCTGCAGAAAGAGACGCAGACGGCACTCGAAAAAAGCCGGGACCAGCTCGCGGAGGCGGACCGGCGAAAGGATAAATTCCTCGCCACGCTGGCCCACGAGCTTCGAAATCCGCTTGCGCCGATGCGCAACGCGCTGGAACTTCTCCGGCTTAAAGATTCTCAGGACGAGCAACTCAACCAGCTGCACAACATCTTCCAACGGCAGGTCGGCCATATGACTCACCTGGTCGACGATCTTCTCGAAGTGTCGCGGATCACTCAGGGCAAGCTCGAGCTCCGGACACAGCAACTGGATGTCGCAAACGCGCTGCACCACGCGGTCGAGTCGGTGCGGCCGCTCATGCAGGCCGCACCGCATGAACTTACGATCACTCTGCCTGCGGAGCCGATCATGCTCGACGCCGATCCTGTCCGGCTTAGCCAGGTTGTGCTGAACCTTTTGAACAACGCGGCGAAATATACGCCCCCCGGCGGCAAGATCGAGTTGAGTGCCCGACAGGAATGCGGTCACGCGCTGATTGCGGTGAAGGACTCGGGTATCGGCATTCCGGCCGAGAGCCTCGTGAATATTTTCGACATGTTCTCCCAGCACGCGCCTGCGAGAGAGCGCGCGCAGGGTGGCCTTGGCATCGGGTTGGCGCTGGTGCGCGGCCTCGTAGAACTCCATGGCGGAACGATCACCGCTCAGAGCGCAGGGCTGGGTCTGGGAAGTGAATTTGTCGTCCGCCTGCCGGTCTCAGAAAGTCGACCGTCAGTTCCTGCTGCAGTGGACGGTGTGCCGGAATCTTCCGCTGGTGGCCCTCCTCTGCGGATTGTCGTGGTAGATGACAACAAGGACGCGGCGGATAGTCTGGCCATGCTTCTCGAATTTAATGGGCACGATGTTCGGACCGCGAATGATGGACGCGCTGGCCTCGAACTAACGCTGGAAGTGCTCCCCGACGTGGTGATGCTGGATATCGGGTTACCGCAGCTTAACGGCTATGAGATAGCGCGCTGCATTCGCACCGACGCGCGGTGCGGCGACGTCCTTCTGATTGCCGTTTCGGGTTGGGGACAGGAAAAGGACAAAGCGGAGGCCATGTCGGCGGGCTTCGACTACCATTTCACGAAGCCCGTCGACTTCGACCGTCTGCAGGACGTCCTCGGCAAGATCAACTCGCGCGATTAAATCTCGTTTTTATGGGCGCGACCGCCCCCGATGCCTGGGGCGCAGGAAGCGCGATACGTTTGCGCCGCGGCCGACGCAGCCGCCGGGCCCGCCGCCAGCAGGGTGCGAGGATCTTTGCATGGGGCTACTCTATCTGACGCAGTGGAATTGGTCCGTGGCTTCGCGGCGCACTGACTAACCTGGGACCGCCGTTGCGGTCCGGCGCAATAGCCCAACTTCACTGGATGGGCGGCACAACGCCCAGCTTCTCGGCGAGCATGCGCTCATAGACGCCGAAGTGCAGGTCGACCTCCTCCTGACTGACCGTCGTCACGGTGACGTTCACCTGTTCTGTCGGCAGGCCAAGCACCACCGACATCGCCGCTTCCAGTTGCGGCCCGCAGACGCTGTCTTCCACCACGGTTGTGCCGACGGCTATATCGTAGATCTGGTCCGCCTGGAAGACGATCTCGACCAGCCGCGCGCGCGCGCTCATGTTGTTGTCGATTGCGAGCCTCACGACCTCCGCGACGCTGCGCATTGTTTCAGTCGGAAAGCCTCTGGTCGAGCGTAGCCGCACACGGTGCCTTCCCAGCGTGAGCCAGTCAGAATCAAATTCCATGATGTCCTCCGTGAGTTCTTGCGATGCATTCGACAATAGGCGCCAGTTCAGGGTTTTCAAGCCCAAAAATTTTTCACCACTCCCCCTTGAAGTTTTCACTGTAAGGCCTATTTTGGATTTCGCTCAAGCAGACGCGCTGTGTTTTCAGGCGCGCTGCGTGTTTCGATTTGTCTGCCAGCAGCTGGCAGGCGGACTGGAGCGCATAGGCCAGTTCGCCTCCATGCAGCAATCACGGAGGATACGACCATGAGTGATCTCTATTCCGGAACCGACATGTTCAGCGAATTCGACCGTCTGCAACGCCAGATGGCCAGCCTGTTCGGCGGTCTTCCATCCAGCATCCGTTCCGGCAATGCCGGCGCCTTCCCGCAGATCAATGTCGGTGCGACCGACGATTCGATCGAGATTGTCGCGTTCGCGCCGGGCATCGACGCCGCCGCGATCGACCTGTCGATCGATAAGGGGCTGCTGACGATTGCCGGCGAGCGCAAGCCGGCGCGGCCGCACGCCAGCGGTGACAATCGCGACGACGTTCGCACCTACGCGCAGGAGCGCTTCACCGGCGCATTCCGGCGCGTGATCGAACTGCCGCAGAACGCCGATCCCGACAAGGTGCAGGCGCGCTACGCGAACGGCTGCCTGTTGATTACCGTGGGCAAGCGCGAAGCGTCGAAGCCGCGGGCCATCACCGTCCAGTAACGCCAGTTATTCGAGGAGCAAGCCATGAACGACAGGACACAGGTTGCTGAACGCGACCGGCAACCGGCAGCACGACGCGAGGGGGACCAGCCGGCACGGCGGATGACGCTCCCCCCCGCAATCGATGTGTTCGAGGACAGCCAGGGCATCACGCTGTGGGCGGACCTGCCGGGCGTCACGAAGGACAAGCTCGAAGTGAAGGTGCACGACGGCAATCTGTACATCGAGGCAGAAGCGGTCGTGCCGACACCCGCCGGTCTGCGTCTGCAGCACGCCGAGATCCGCGAGCCGCGGTTCGCGCGGGCGTTCTCGCTGAGCCCGGACTTCGACACGTCGAAGATCGACGCGAACCTGCAGGACGGCGTACTGAAACTGACCATTCCGCGCCGCGACGAAGCAAGGCCGCGACGCATCGACGTGCAGACGAACTGAGCCCGGAAGATCAGCAACGACGGTAGGAGAAAAGTCGATGGCGACCGTGAGGTCGCCGTCCTGCGTCATCGTGGCCAGGGCGCTGATCGTCATGGAAAAATGGTGGCCGCCTCGCGAGGCGAAGTGCAGCGACTTCAGCAGAAGTTTTGCAGTTTGAGCGCCGATGGATATCCGGCTTTTCAGTCAGACCATCGAGGAGAAGACGATGAACCACGACCCGAAAAAGTGGAGCCCTTTCAAATTCCTTCGCGGCTCAGGGAGCAAGTCCGACACGGACAGCCCGGAGAGTCAGCGGTCGGGCGAACCGTGGCGTGCCGCGTGGCCTGATATCCAGCGACTTTTCTCGCGCGAGTCCTTACGTGCGCTGGAGGATTTTTTTCCCGATCCGTTTCCCGTGCGCGGCACGCTCGAACGATGGTTTGGCGACTTCAGTTCATCGCGTTTCCAGCCGCGCATTGACGTGGTCGACGAAGGGAAGATACTGCGCGTGACCGTCGAGTTACCAGGCATGGAGCGGG
>JBEKNG010000333.1:0-6485 GCA_049523075.1 Paraburkholderia sp. | reverse complement strand
GAACAGGCTGCTGCTGCACGTGAGTCCAAGCTGGACTTGAGGTCTGATTCCGCGCTGCGGCAGGCCCCTGAGCCGCAGCCGGCCGCAGGTTCGCCGGACGCCTTCGACGCGGAAACGAAGGCCCGTTATGTAGTTATGCTAAAAGAGCACCTCAGCACGGACCTGCCCAGATTGTCCGCTATCGTCGAGCAGCGCGATCGGCTCGCGCTGCGGGACTGGGCCCATAGCGCGGGGGGCGCGTTTCTGATCGTCGGAGAGCCGCAGTTTGCGGGGCAATGTCGTGAGCTGCAAACCCTTTGTCAGCAGCAGGAGCAGTGGAGCGGGCAGATGGCCGCACTCGCCATCGTGCTGCATGAAGGTCTGCGCCACCACTTCGGTTTCGATGAGGCTTCAATGCACTGACGCGGTGTGACCGTGCCGCCCGCTACGCGTCCTTTTAGCACGCTCGTGCTTCCTGATTGAGCCCGTCGACTTGCGCCTTTGCCCGATCGTCAACGTGGCTGTCACGTACCATTTCTAACGCGCGCCGTCCGGCTGGTTTCAACCTGGCCGTTTCGCGACGAAATCGATTTCCACGAGAGCGTCACGTGCAAGACCCGTGACACCAACACAGGTTCGGGCAGGTAAGGCGTCCTTGGGAAAGTAGGCGCGATAGGTGTCGTTCATCGCCGCGTAATCGCGTTTGAATTCGGTCAGGAAAATGCGTGAGACCAGGACGTGTTCGAGCCCGAGTCCGAGACCTTCGAGCACGATCTTCAGATTCTCCATGACGCGCTGGGTTTGCGCGACGACTCCCTCAGGCAGCGGAGCGGCGTCGTCGGTGGGTGATGTGGGCATTTGTCCCGTCACGAATACCCATCCGTCGCCTTCGCTCGCGTGCGAAAACGGCCCTACGGGTGTCGGTGCGTTCGGGATCATCCAGAATGTGGGGCCTTGCGTCATACTTCTTTCTCCGTTCACAACGTTGACTTGAAATAGCCGGCCTTGCCGGCTGCGTCCAAGGTAACTCACCAAAATGTCAGGGGTTGGGCACGACGCCTCCCTATGCAATGTCATGCGGACGGCATTTTTCGCGTGCTACGATGGTTCGCGACGTGACTGAGGGTCGAGCGAACGATGGCAACCCTATACGACAAGCTGGGTGTTCAGCCGAACGCCACTGAAGAAGAGATCAAGCGGGCGTACCGGAAGGCCGCGATGCGCTGGCATCCGGATCGTAATGCCGGTGCAGAAGAGGCGGCACGTGCGGCGTTTCAGGACATCAAGGACGCGTATAGCATCCTGTCCGATCCGACCCAGCGTCAGGTTTACGACGCGGTGTTTGCCGAGCAGATGCGCGAATGGGAAGAGCACCATCAGCGTGTGGAGCGGGAACGGGCCGAGCTCGAAGAAGCGGCTCGGGCTGCGGAGCAGGCCGCTTACGCGAAGATGGTGTCGCTCGCGATGCGCTTTGCGGATGAAGGCTACAACCGCGACGTCGTGTTCGGCGTACTGCTAGGGCATGAATGCGAGGCTAGCCGCGCGGCCCAGATTGCGGACAGCGTGTTGGCGCTGCATGCGTCCCGCCAACAGACAAATGTCCCCGAGCAACCGGCAGCCAATGAGCCTGCGCAGCCGGTTGAGCATGCTGCGGCGCGAGACGATCATGCGGCGGCGGAGCATGGCGGCACTCTCGGCGGACTGTGGTTTCAATTCCTGAACAGTCTGAAATTTTAAGCCGCGCGCAATCGTGCCTTCCGTCAAAAAAAGAGCGTCGCCCATGCGCTGGCATTGCTTATAGTAGAAGTGTGCCGGATCGGAGAAGAGACGGGTCTGCCGTTTCTTGACGTGCACATTTGACGGGGGAACGGTGCGATGACAACAGCCGGTTCAGCCTACGCGATGCGAACGAGCACGCCCGCCTCGCTGCGGGAGCTTGCCAACTATCTCGAGCTGGCGCTCGACGCCGGTCAGGCCGTGGTTGTCATGCGGTATGGCACGGGCGAACGTTCGGTGTACATCGGCGACCCTGACAACTCGCTCGACAAGCTATCGAGCAGCGATGCAGTCGCGGCTCATCTCGCAGAGGAAATGCTTGCGCTCACCGAGCCGGGTATGAACCGGATCACCGCCGATGGCCAGGTGTACCGCTTCACGCGAACGCACCGGTATATCGAAGACCGGCAGGCTGTGATTTTTGCGCCGGCGTGAGCGGACTCACGGCGGTCGTGACTGTCCCGCTCGCATAAAAACAAAAAGCGAACCGAAGTTCGCTTTTTGAAATGATCGGCCGCCTGCTGGCCGCGAACGAAACGTTACGCGCCGGCTGATACGGTAGCCACGAATTGCTTGGCAGCCTTGCTAGCCGATTCGTAAGTGGCGTTTGCTGCGGAGAATGCCGAGTTCCATGCTGCCACAGCGCCTTCGCTGCCGGCCGGGGCGTTCTTGGCGAGGCTTTCGATGAAGCCTTGCGTTTCTTTCTGGGCTTTCTGAAATTGTGCCGTAGCTGCGCTCGAAAACTCGGCTTGCGCACCCGACAGGATTTCATGGACGTGACGGCCGTAGGCAGCCGCTTTTTCCGAGGCGGGTTGCGACAGGCTCGCCGAGAGCGCGACCAGTTCGCTCGGGTCTTTCACCGAAATAGCCTTGGTCACGATAGCTTGCGTTTCGGCCAGGCTTGCTTTGCCGACTTGCAGATTCAAGGCAACCAGCTTTTCGATGCTCGCAAATGCCTGGTTCGCGAAGCCGAACAAGGTTTCCAGGCTAGCTTGCTGTGCGGCGATCAATTGCTGGGGGGTAGGTGTGCTCATCACTGCTCCATAGGGTAAGGCGGCGAGTGCGAGAGGACTCCAGATACCGCAAGATCCGCGCGCCGCAAGGGCTGAAGGTTGATTGCTGCAGTGCAACAAAATCCATTGTACGGTACAAATTTGAGATGTCAACCGATTTCGGAGGGGATCGAGCTTGAACGTGGCCTTCAGGTTGCGGCACGTAGCCGTCTGGGCGCCACCGTGGCATAGTGCGACCCATTCATAGGTGATTGCGGAAAGGAGCCGGGCGACGTCGATGAACAGCACCCTTGATTCTCATCAGCATGACCAGATTGTCCTGTTGGACAACGTGCCAAGTCCGGCCGCTGACGCTCCGGAGCCGTTT
Organism: Paraburkholderia sp.; assembly: GCA_049523075.1. GTDB lineage: Bacteria > Pseudomonadota > Gammaproteobacteria > Burkholderiales > Burkholderiaceae > Paraburkholderia. Next base: position 3,350 of record JBEKNG010000333.1, on the reverse strand, counting down.
GTGGTGGCAAATGAACGGCGTGTGGTGATTGCCTATCGGATCGCTGAGGCAGACTTCGAGCGCTTCGGCCCATTCGACGAGGATGACGACCCGTTTTGCGCCGTTGAATTTTCCGCGGCCGCGTTTCATCAGTTTGGGCCGCCCAACGACGAGGGGCTCTATGCCCACCCTCTGGCGGCGCAAGGCTTACGTGGCTATTCGGCGCATGAAATCATGAACTCGTCGCTGGTGGCCGATTCCTGGGGGCCCGACGCCGCGCAGGACGGCTTTCGGCATTACGTCCTCACGTTTCAGGACAGCACCTATGAGTGCGTAGCCGCAGATTGCACGGTGGTCGGGATATACGGCAACGGCGATATTGCCGCGCGCGAAGCGTTCTCGCTGTGCAAGTGAGGCGCTAACGGCGTTCGCGAGGCCGCCGACTTTGAAGTCGCCACTCAGAAGGCGGAGCGCTTCCATGACCGGAAGAGCTCCAACAACGCGTTCGCTTGCGTCGACACAGTTCCGGTTCGGCACCAGACTGCCCCGACATCCATCGTAGGAATGGCCACGCCCAGATCTCGCCGGCTGATGCGGTTTCCTTCCAGCGACCACGGTCGATACACCAGGTCCGAAAGAATGGTGACGCCCTGGCCGAGGGCAACCAGACTCCTCACCGCTTCGATTGACTTGCTCTGCATGCGCACGCGAGGCTTCACCCCATACCTACCCCAGTACTTTCCGACGGTCTGGACGTGTTCGTCCATATCGAGCAACAGGTAGTTCTCCTGGGCCACGTCTTCCAGGGTCACCCGCTGAGCTTCCTGCAGGGGATGGCCGGGCGCAGTCCAGAGGCGTCGCGGTGAGCGAAGCATGGTCTCCCCCTTCAGTTCCGGCAGTAAGGCCGTGTTCGAGACCAGCAGCAGGGCGATGTCCAGTTCGCGGTCGACGAGACCCTGTTCGATGGCCTGCCGATCGCGCTCGACGATCTGGATCTCGAGGTTGGCAAAACGCTGACTGATCGTCGATATGAGAGCCGGCATCAGATACGCCGAAATGGTCTCCGTCATGCCGATGCGAACACTGCCTGCGATCTGCCCGGGTTCTTCCTGCGCGGCAAGTACCGCCTGGTCAACGGAAAGCGAGGCCTGCTGGACGTGACGCAGGAACCGCTCGCCCGCCTCCGTCAGGTGCACGCCCTTCGCATGTCGCCGGAGCAACGGCACTCCGACTGCGTCCTCGAGATTCTGCAGGGCCACGGTCATTGAAGATTGGGAAACGTTGGACAGACTGGACGATCGGGAAATCTGACCCGTATTCGCGACGGAGATGAAGTACTCGATCTGCCGAAGAGTGATGTGCGTGGCCACGATGTCTGCCGCGGTTGAGGAGAATCAAAGGCGCGAATCATAGCACCGCCAATGAAGCCTCAGCGGGCGCGTAGCGCCGGGAAAGTAGATATCGAAAAAGTATATATCCCGACATGCGAAATATGAATTAGGAATCAAAATTCTGGACGCATACGATCAGGCGATCAACTGGAGACGCTGCTGTGATCGATGCTCAGGAGAAGAAGGGCTACTGCACATTGTGTCGGTCCCGGTGCGGGACGTTGAACACCGTGCGGGGCGACATGCTGCTCCAGGTCCGCCCCGACACTTCGCATCCGACGGGCAGCGCAATGTGTATGAAGGGCAAGGCCGCGCCCGAGCTTGTGCACAGTCCGAACCGCGTCCTCTACCCGATGCGTCGGACGAATCCAAAAGGCTCTGCTGATCCCGGGTGGCAGCGCACTAGCTGGGAAGAGGCACTCTCTGAAATCGCCACGAATCTCGCCTGGTTCAAGCGTGAAAGCGGCGCGGAGTCCGTGGCGTTCGGCGTTACCACGCCGAGTGGCACTCCTATGAGCGATAGCATCGATTGGGTCGAGCGCTTCATCTGGTCATTCGGTAGTCCGAATATGTGTTACGCGACGGAGATCTGCAACTGGCATAAGGATGTGGCGCACGTCTTCACGTTCGGCTGCGGTATGCCGACGGCTGACTATCAGAACGCGGAAGTGATCTTGCTGTGGGGAACGAACCCGACCAACACGTGGCTCGCGCAGGCCGATGCGATTGGCAAGGGGCGGCGTAACGGGGCGAAGCTCATCGTGATCGATCCGCGGCCGACGGCGCTAGCCCGGGAGGCGAATGTCTGGATGCGGGTTCGTCCCGGCACGGATGGCGCACTCGCCTTGGGCATCGCGCGCGAAATGATTGCCAGCGGCAATATCGATCATGCATTTGTCCGGGAGTGGACTAACGCTCCGTTGCTGGTACGAGCGGATACTGGGCGTTTCCTGCGCGAACGCGACTTCGATCCCGACTCATTGCAAAACCGCTACGTGATCTGGAATGCTTCCCGCAATCATGCTGAACTGGTTGGTGAGGACGCCGAAACCACCGCAACGGATCTTGCGCTGGACGGCAACTACACGGTGTCTGTATTAAGTGGCGGTCGTTCGGCCACGATCCAATGCACGCCCGCATTCGAACTCTATAAAGGCGCCTTGGACGAGTACACGCCGGAGCGCGTCGAGGCACTGACGGGTGTGCGCGCCGAGGATGTCGTGACTGTTGCCCGGATGCTCGCGCCTCAGCAACGAATTGCCTATCACGCATGGTCCGGGGTCGGACAGCACACCAATGCAACCCAAACCGAGCGGTCTATCGCGACTTTGTATGCGCTGACTGGCTCATTCGATACGCGCGGGTCTAACCGCGAGCTTACGAAACAGCCGGCCAACGCCATCAGCACGTATGCGCTTCTGAGTCCGCAGCAACGGGCCAAGGCGCTCGGGCTCGATGAACGGCCCATTGGGCCGCCCGCACAAGGATGGGTGACCGCCAGAGATGTCTACCGCGCGATTACCGAGGCTCGGCCATACAAGGTGCGCGCGTTGTTTGCCTTCGGGACCAACGTTGTCACGTCTCACGCAGACGCTGGCGCCGCACATGAGGCCTTCTGCGCGCTTGACTTTCACGTGCACTGCGACCTCTTCGAGACTCCCTCGTCACGCTATGCGGACATCTTTCTTCCTGTGAACACGCCGTGGGAGCGGGAAGGATTGCGGGTTGGCTTCGAAATCAACGAGAAGGCAGTCGAACTTGTTCAATTGCGGCAGAGGATGGTCCCGCCGCGAGGCGAAAGCCGTGCCGACTATGACATCGTGATGGACCTTGCCGTCCGGCTCGGCATGGGCGACGAATTCTTTGGCGGAAGCATCGAGGCGGGATGGAACCATATTCTTGCTCCACTGGGCCTCGATGTAGCCGAACTGCGCAAGCATCCGGAGGGTATCTATCGGCCGCTTGTCCAGCACGAGAAAA
>JBEKNG010000332.1:0-6510 GCA_049523075.1 Paraburkholderia sp. | reverse complement strand
GCGCCGGAGTCGTTCATTGGCGGTCCGTTCGCGCTGGTGCAGGACGGCGACCTGATCGAACTCGACGTGCCGCAACGCAAGCTGAACGTGCTGGTCTCGGACGAGGAACTGGCGCGCCGCAAGGCGACATGGGTCGAACCAGCGCCGCGCTTCACGCGTGGCTACGGCGCGATGCATCAGGTGCACGTGATGCAGGCCAACAAGGGCTGTGACTTCGACTTCCTGCAACGCGAAGGGGCCGGCGGAGCGGCGAGTAGTGATGGCGTAGCCGAGCCTGAGATTCACTAAGGCGTTGGTTGCTGAGGCAATCAATGGGAGATTTAACTACTCCATGAAACGCCCGACGAAGCAAGGTCCAGAGAACGGCGCGATGCGGGTTTATCCGCATCGCGTCACCAGCCGCCCGATTCGATTCAATTACCGACCCGATACACCCGCCCCGTCTGCGCGCCTTCGACGCTGCGCAGATAAGCCTGCGCGGCACGCTGCGCCGTCACCGGTTCGAAGCCGCGGAAATACGGAGCGTAAGCCCCGAGCGATTCGGTCAGCACGGTCGGGCTCACCACATTGATGCGCAGACCGCGCGGCAGTTCGATCGCCGCGCCGCGTACGAAACCTTCCAGCGCCAGATTGACAGTAGTCGCGTTCGCGCCTTCGCGGATGGGTTCGTCGGTCAAGATGCCGCTCGTCAGTGTGAAAGAGCCGCCGTCGTTCACATACTGCTGGGCGGTGAGCACCACGTTGATCTGTCCCATCAGTTTGTCGCGCAGGCCCACCCAGAATTGCTCCACGGTCATCTCCGGCAGCGGGCCGAAATGCACTTTGCCGGTGGTTGTCACGACGCCGTCCACCTTGCCGATTTCGCGGAACAGCCGTTCGATGCTCGCGGGGTCGGTACTGTCGACGTGATACTTGCCGCGCGTTGCGCCGACCTCGATCACTTCATGCCGGGCCTTCAATTCGGCGCTAACCGCCTGGCCTAGCGTGCCCGTCGCGCCAATCACCACGATCTTTTTCATCTGAGACCTCTGAGTGTTAAATGTGGCTTCGATTGTCGAGACGACTTGCGTGATGCGACCCGCCGCCGCGCTATTTCACGCGCTGCAGTTCGATCACGCGCGTGGGCCGCATATGGTTGAGCGCATAGTGAATCCGCCCGCGATCCTGACGGCTTGCTGCCGTTCGCTCTTCCTCGAACTGATGGTCTTCGTCGAAGGTCGATTGCGGCGCGATCATGCCCTTGTCGATCAGCTCGTAGCCCGGCTCGAGGGCGAGCAGCAGATGATTGCCGCCCACCCGGCTATCGAAGCCTGCGAGGCCATCTCTGGCTTCCGGCACGCTGTTCACGAGCGTAGCGTTGCTGGTGGTCACTTCATCCGGACCGATCGGACTGTGGCCCGCCAGCCGCGCCGCTTCGAGGTTCTTGCCGTCGGTGTCGACGGTACTGTCGTGGGTGCGGTCATTGTGCAGTTCAGCGCTGCTTGGGCCGCCAGTGCCTGCTGCGCGCGCGGTATCTAAGGGTTTGCCTGTGTCATTGCTATTCATCATGCATTCTCCGTTTAGCTGAGTGCCCACAAACCTGTCGCTTCGCGCCAGGTCCCCCGAGGGGACTTCCTCCGGGGCGGAAAGCTTGGGGCGGCCCGGCGCTTTTTTGAGGACCAACATGGCTGAACTACCAGCAAAACTTGTTCCGGAGATCCCTGAGGCGAGTTGTACGCCTTGCGGTTCGTGCTTGCACACGCATATGACATTCTTTTGATTTTTTTTTAATCAACGCGTATTTTCTACAGAGTATGATCTTACTCCGACGAGTAGGCGCGGTTAAATTGACGGCTTCTGCCAAGCCGTTTCAGCGTGGCCGGTGGGAGACGACGACGCGCTGCTCGAACACTATATGAGGCAGTGAGGGCGGGTGACACATGCACTTTGATGTTGCATTCACACATCGCGGCTACTTGCTTAACTGCGCGCCGGCGCGCGCGGGCGACGGGACTTGGCAACCTTATGTGGTCATCTCGCGTTCGAGCGACGGCGAGCTGGTTGCCAACCGCTTTTTCCCTACCGATTTCCGCTTCGCTGACGAAGCCGCTGCAATTGCGCACGCGCGCGACTGGGCGGTACGCTGGATCGACGCTAGCAGCGTTACTATCTGACGCAGCTAGCGTGGACGCAGCGCTGCACGAGCGGCGGAAAAACGCGGTAATCTCTGGGGACAATTCACTCTGAATCGTGCTTGCCGCACGGCTGCCGTCCTCATCATGCCAAATCCTCCTTCCCGTAACTGGGGCCTTGAGCAGATCGTCGCTGACCTGCGTGCGTCGCGCGAGCAGTTGCATCGCACACGCCATCCACGCGGCATTCGCGAGCTGCCGTCACGCGACGCCGTCAGTAACATCGTCACCGGTTTGCGCGCCACGCTGTTTCCGACCCACTATGGCGCGTCCGACCTGACCGACGAGACCGTCGATTATTACGTCGGGCACACGCTCGAGAGCACCTTGCGGCTGCTCGCCGAACAGGTTCGCCGCGCGCTGCGCTTCCTGCCGGAATATGGCGAGACCCCGGACACGGTGCTTGGCGAGCGCGCCTTTGAAGTGGCGCGCGAATTCGGCACCCAGTTGCCCAGCATCCGTGCGCTGCTGGTGAGCGACATTCAGGCCGCTTTTACCGGCGACCCGGCTGCGCAGCACATCACCGAAATCCTGCTTTGCTATCCGGGCGTCTGGGCGATGACCCACCACCGCCTGGCGCACGCGCTGCACCGGCTTGGTGTGCCGCTGCTGGCACGCTTTATCAACGAGATCGCCCATTCGGCGACTGGCATCGACATTCACCCCGGTGCGCAGATCGGACCGAGTTTCTTCATTGACCATGGCACGGGTGTGGTGATCGGCGAGACCGCCATCATCGGCGAGCGCGTTCGGGTGTATCAGGCGGTGACGCTCGGCGCGAAAAGCTTTGCGGCGGATGTCGACGGCACGCTTATCAAGGGCAATGCACGCCATCCGGTCGTCGAGGACGACGTGGTGATCTACGCTGGCGCGACGATCCTCGGACGCGTGACGATTGGGCGCGGCTCGGTGATTGGCGGGAATGTGTGGCTCACCCATAGCGTGCCGCCGGGCAGCAGCGTTTCACAAGGCAAGATCCGCGAAAGCGATAGCAGTAGCAACAGCAATAGCAACGACGAAGGGCGGCGCTGATGGTCATGCCGTCATTCGCCTCTCAATGCCTAGGTGTTCGCCACGGCCACGACGCCGGGATTGCCGACGATCGACAAAAACTCGCGGCGCGTCGACGGATCGGTGCGAAACGTGCCGATCATGCGCGAGGTGACCATCGTGACCCCGGCTTTATGTACGCCACGCGTCGACATGCATTGATGTGACGCTTCGAGAATTACGCCGACTCCCTCGGGTTGCAGCACTTCGTTAAGGGTATCGGCGATCTGCACGGTCATCTTCTCCTGGATCTGCAGACGCTTGGCGAACGCGTCGACGAGCCGAGCCAGTTTCGAAATACCCACCACCCGATGGCCAGGCAGGTAAGCGACGTGCGCGCGGCCGATGATCGGCACCATGTGATGCTCGCAATAACTTTCGAAGCGGATGTCTTTCAGCACGATCATTTCGTCGTAGCCTTCCACTTCGGAGAAGGTGCGGGCGAGGATCTCGCGCGGATCGACCGAATAGCCCGCGAAGAACTCCTCGTAAGATCGCACCACACGCGCCGGCGTGTCCAGCAAGCCTTCGCGTTGCGGATCGTCGCCGGCCCAGCGCAGCAGCACGCGCACGGCGGCTTCGGCTTCATCACGCGTCGGGCGGCCCAGCGCTTCGCTTTGTTTGGTCTTCTTTGCCTTGCTGCTCATCCTTCGCTCTCCTGTGAACTCGCATGTTGAATTTGGCCGCGGACGGATGCGGCCATTGTTCCATGTTTTGCGTTGTGGTGTGCGTGACGCCTGCCCGGCGGTTTTGAGCGCCGGTCCTCTCCTATAGCGTCAAAGTATTATTTCGGCCATTCGTCCATGGCGTCGTTAAAGAGCTCGGCGACGATGCTGCGCAGCCAGCTCGCCCGCGGATCGTTATGAAACTTGCGATGCCAGTGTTGCTTCAGGTCGAAACGCGGCAGCTCGAGCGGTGGCTCGACGAGCGTGATCGACGCGTGTTCTGAAACGTAGGCAAAGCCGATTGCGTGCGGCACTGTGGCGATCAGGTCCGTGCGCGCGAGGATGAACGGCAAGCTCATGAAGTGCGAAGTCTCGAGCACGGCGCGGCGCCGGATGCGCTTTTTCTCGAGGAATTGCTCGAGGACTTCCTGACTGCGGCCTTCGGCGCGCACCACGGCATGACCGCACGCGACGAACTGCGGCAACGTGAGCGGTTCGCGTATCAGTGGATGGTCGCTGCGCATCAGACAAATGAAGCGGTGCGTGAAGAGGCGTTGCTGAAAGAAGTTGTTGCCCGACAGGTCCGGGAAGTAGCCGACCGCCAGATCCACGTCGCCCGATTCGAGGCCCCGTTCGATCTGGGACGGCGGCAACGAGACCGAGCGCAGATTGGCGTTTGGTGCGCGTGCGGCGAAGAGTTGCAGCAGGCGTGGCAGGAATACGATTTCGCCGACGTCGGAGAGGGCGATGGAAAACGTATGCGTGGTCGTGGCAGGGTCGAAGTCTTGTGCGTCCAGCATGCCTTGCTTGATACGTGTTAGCGCTTCACGTGCCGCGGGGATCAGTGCGAGCGCCCGCGGCGTCGGCTCCATGCCGCGCGAAGTGCGCACGAAAAGTTGATCGCCGAAGTACTCGCGTAGGCGACCGAGAGCCGTGCTCACGCGCGGCTGGCTGACGCCGAGGCGTTCCGCGGCACGGCTCACGTTGCGGGTTTCTTCCATCGCAACGAGGTAGGGGATCAGGTTCAGGTCGAGTTCGGACATGCGCGCGGAGCCGGAAGCATCGCTTCAGCGTATACACCTTACCTCTAAAATCACATTGCCGGATATCGGGGAAAGCGCCGAGGAGTGCGAGGAGTGTTTACGGGGCGTCACACCATTCCAGCAGGGCCTGCCGCACCTCTTCGACAACCGTGTCCCACTCACCCAACACGCGTTGTCGGAACAGACGCATAGACGGATACCAGGGGTTGTCGGTTCTATTTGCCAACCATCGCCAGTCTGCACAAGTGGGCAGAAGCACCCAGACTGGTCGTCCGGCGGCACCCGCCAGATGAGCAACCGAGGTGTCAACACTAATGACCAAATCAAGCGTTTGCACGATAGCCAGCGTATCTGAAAAGTTGGCAATGACTGGTCCTAGCGTATGAAAATCGAGCTCATGTGCGAGCGCTTCGCCCTCACGCTCTCGCTCACCTTTTTGAATTGAAAACCAGGTGACGCGGGCGTGCTCAAGTGCGGGTCTTAATGCGCCCAGTGCTATTGAACGGTAGCGGTCAAGTCCGTGGTTAGGGTCTCCCGCCCATACCAGTCCGACGCGCTTTCGCTTGCGGCCATGGGTGGGCGCGATGCCGCCAATATAGGCGCGCCATTGATGCACTCGTTCATCCGGTGCCGACAGGTAGCGTGTGGCGATTGGAAGTGTGGTGAAGTCACAGCGCATATACGCTGGCATTCTGAACATGCGACACCAGTAGTCGTACGAAACCGACGGCTTCTCAGTCCACACCGCATTGACTCCGTTCGCGCCCCACGCCAGCTCCGCAATCTCGACGCGAACCCACACGTCAACAATCGCTCCTTCTCGATGCAACCAGTCGGCCATCCGAAGAAACTGGATTTGATCTCCACATCCTTGTTCGCCGACGAGTAAAAACCTGCATCCTTTAACTCGCTCACCGTGCCACTCAGAGGAGGACGGACGATCAAGCGGCGGCGAGTGGGGTAGTCTCTGATGCCACTTATATTGCTTCCAGCCTTCAGAAAATTCGCCCAGGCGAAGGTGTGTAGTCGCCAGGTTGTATTGCATAAACACGTTGCCTGGAGAAAGCCTGGCTGCTTCGATGCTATGAGCCCGCATCTCTGCAAATGCCCCAAGCAGGGTGAAGGCATACGTCACCTGATGATGCAGATTGGCGTTATGCGGATCGACTTCTAGTCCCCGCTTCCCTACGCGGCCCGCTTTATGGAAACAATCGGCACAGATCAAGGCGTGCGCGAGCTCGCCCAAAGCGGACGGATCGGATGCAAAAATCGATTCCATCTTTTCGGCTATGGCATCTATTTCCCCGCGGCGCCCCGCGTTCTTTAACGCTGCAATGAGATCGAGACCATCTGCGAGACAGGTGGGGTCGATCAGCCACGTTCTCAGCCAGTAGTCTGCAGCATCATCTATTTCGCCGAGTTCCTTACTGATGCGCGCGAGCGCGCGGATCGCATGATGCAGCTCGGGTTCCAGATCAATGGCTATCTTGTAGTGGGGTTTGGCTTCAGGGAGTCGGCCCAGTTGTCGAAGACAGTCGGCCAGATTCCGGTGGAGCGTCGCCGTACTTCCAGTTATATCGA
>JBEKNG010000331.1:0-6522 GCA_049523075.1 Paraburkholderia sp. | reverse complement strand
AATTGACGCTCTTATACTGCACGGATACCAGTCAAGGAAACAGTATGCGGCGTGTGGTTGTCCGTAGATCGTCAGTCCACGGGAAGGGCGTGTTCGCAATGCGATCGCTCGTATCGGGTGAACGCGTGCTTGAGTACAAGGGTGAAATCACGGCGTGGCGTGACGCGGTGCGTCGCCACCGTCGCGAAGGCGTCGAGGGACACACGTTCCTGTTTGGCCTTTCTGACGGACGCGTCATCGACGGCAGTTGCGGCGGTAACAGTTCACGTTGGCTGAACCACTCCTGCGCGCCGAACTGCGAGGCTATCGAAGACGGCGGTCGCATATTCATCCATACCATCCGGGCCATCGGGGCTGGCGAAGAACTGTTTATTGAATATCTGCTGGCTACTGACGATCCAATGGATGAAAACCTTCGGGCGCAGTTCAGGGCGCTATTGGTTCTGAACCGTCGGCTTGGCTCAACCAGCCAGAAGATGGTTGCACGAAAGAGCCGATCAATGCCTTCGCGACGTCCGCGTCAGACCGCAGTCGAATCCTTGCCGCTGTTTTATTGAACTCAGCCCGTCGCTCGGTCCGGAACCTGATGCCCGCCGCGGAGTCGACGCCGGATTTGCCGGGCGGTGACTATACCAAAAGTGGATTTCCAGCGCGGGGATCCGACTAGCCACGAGAACCGGTTTTGTGCCGTTGCGGCGATAACACCCGTAATCACGGCGATCGATGTGCCATCAGATGGACCTCCGATTGAGTCGTGCGCTGCCCGACAGCGTCGCGGCGTAGCAATATGCCTTGCGAACCCGGTGCGATCCTCACGTCGTTTTGCAAATGCGCGCGGAGCCGAAGCTGCGTCGAATGGTTCATCGAAACTTTATGTCCCAGCTACGGGCGAATGCATTGTGACTTGCGCTTGGTACTCGCTTTCTGCATTTTCGCGGGCGCAAGCGAACGACTGGTCCCCTCGCTAGTATCCAGTTTCGAGAAATCTGTTCTGCCTGCCGCTGAAGATGGGCATCTACCGAATGCGGGTCGTCGGAGATGCACGGCAATCAAGATGCGCTGTCGCCCTACACCTGCACCATGAGCGCGGCGATCACGCCGGACATTCGAAGCTTTTTGGACGAAGCCCCGGACCAGACGCACCTCACGACTTGGTTCGAGACGCTCACTGCATGCGAAGGTCCACTGTGCATCGAATATCTCCGGTATTTCCAGTCGGATGTTGCGCTGGTCCAAACCATCGCAGGGACCGCGAAGTCGGACGCGTGCTCTCCCGCACATATTGCAGTGCTGGGTATCCGTTCGTCAGATTGACGTGCTGGATCGCTCCAGTAGGGCTCGCGTTTGAAACGAACGGTTAGGGGATGATCGAAAATTTCGCGATGACCGCGATGACAAACCGGCAGCGCCGCAATCCGGGTAGCGAGGTCGGCAATCACGAAGAGCGGACACACCACCTCGGCAAAGATAGCGAAACAGATTGTGGGCGCTTTGGCGAAATGAAACGGAGCTTCAAACGAAGCCTCCTCGCTGGCGTAGTGGGGAAGCTTCGGCAAGCCGTGGCCAATTATCGGCACCAGACTTGCCCCGACGCGCAGGAACAGGACGGCACAATCGGTGGTGCTGAAGCCGAACTGGGCCGGGGTTGAGATCAAACCTACTGATCTTCAACGTCAAAACGCAAAGCAACTGCAGCCGAGTGCGCCCCAGAAACCATTGGAGTCGCTTACAGGCACGTTGCTGTGCCATGCCCACATGTGCCCGTGACCATGCACGCCGCAGAGACTTACGCAACCGTCGACGCAGGCTTGCATCGGCGGCGAAGCCGGCCGGTACCGGCTGTAGCCACCGAACTCGGCCACGGGCGACCATGACGGGCTTACGGGCAAGGGCGGTGGTGCGAGCGGACTAAACTCCTCGTCGGCGTATACCACCTTACCGTTTACCACGGTGAGCACCGACGTCAGGTATTTGATGTGCGGTTCGTCGATCGTGAAGTAGTCGTCGGATAGCGCGGCGAAGTCTGCGAAGTGCCCCGGCATCAGTGCGCCTTTGCGGTCCTCTTCGCTCGAGAACCAACTGCTGCCCACGGTGTAGCGGCGCAGCGCTTCCATGCGATCGAGTCGGTTCTGTTCGGGATACATCGCTGTGCCGCCCACCGTGCGTCCCGATACCATCCAGTACAGCGAAACGAACGGATTGAAGCTCGCGACGCGCGTGGCGTCGGTGCCAGCGCCGACCGGCAGGCCGGCCGCCAGCATGAGCCGGATCGGCGGCGTGCGCGCGACAGCTTGCTTGCCATAGCGTTGGATGAAGTACTCGCCTTGATAGGCCATCCGATGCTGCACCGCGATGCCACCGCCCAAGGCGGCGACTCGGGAAATATTAGCTTCTGAAATGGTCTCGCAGTGATCAAAAAACCAGTGCAGTCCATCGAATGGCACTTCGCGATTCACCTGTTCGAACACATTAAGGAAGCGACTGATCGATTCGTCGTAGGTGGCATGCAGCCGGAACGGCCAGCGGTTTTGAACCAGCAACCGCACGACGGCAATCAGTTCGGCCTCGAGGGTCTCTGGCAGGTCGGGGCGCGGCTCAAGAAAGTCCTCGAAATCGGCAGCCGAGAAAACCAGCATTTCGCCGGCGCCATTCATCCGCAGGAAGTCGTCACCGTCGGCCGGTGTTGTCATCTTGACCCACTTGGCGAAGTCTTCGATTTCCTTCTTCGCATTTTGCGTGAAGAGGTTGTAAGCGATGCGCATGGTCAGCTCACCGCGTTTCGCAAGATCCATGACGATCGCGTAGTCATCCGGGTAGGCTTGATAGCCGCCGCCGGCATCAATCGCGCTCGTCACACCGAGGCGGTTCAACTCACGCATGAAGTGGCGGGTCGAGTTCAGCTGATCGTCGAGTCCGAGTTTGGGACCTCTCGCGAGCGTTGCGTAGAGTAACCCTGCATTGGGCCGTGCGATTAGCATGCCGGTGGGGTTGCCATGACGGTCCCGCTGGATTTCGCCGCCCGGCGGGTTGGGAGTGTCCTTACTGTAGCCCACCGCGCGCAGTGCTGCACCGTTCAGCAATGCGCTGTCGTACAGATGCAGCAGAAACACGGGTGTGTCAGGCGCAATAGCGTTGACCTCTTCCAGCGTGGGGCCGCGCCCCTCCGCAAACTGGTGCTCGTTCCAGCCGCCCACGACACGCACCCACTGAGGCGCGGGCGTGCGTGCCACCTGGCGGCGAAGCATGTCGAGCGCATCAGAGAGCGATGGGACGCCATCCCATCGCAACTCCATGTTGAAATTCAAGCCGCCGCGGATCACGTGCAGATGCGAGTCGTTCAGGCCGGGGATGACCGTGCGGCCTTTTAGGTCGATGCGCGTTGTACCAGGACCAGCTCGTTGCATGACATATTGGTCGCTGCCAGTCGCAAGAATCCGGCCGTTCGTAATCGCGAGCGCGGTTACGAACGATCGTTTGTCATCCTGCGTGGCGATCTTCCCATTGAAGAAGATGGTGTCCGCGATAGCGGTGTCGTTTGTTTGCGCAGTCATCGTCGATCCCTTTGAGTAAGCCCAAGCATGCCTATGCTGTGTGTGCGACCCAGAAGGCTCGATCGTTCATCAGGGCTTTCCGAATTTGGCTCAAGCGTACTTGCTCGGGGCGCGTAAGTCCTGAATGGTGGCTGAAACTTTCTGAAGGCAGGCGCAGTCAGCTAACGCCTTTGTATCGGTGTTACGGTTTGTAAAGGTATCGTTTCGCTTGTCCTAGCGACGTAAGCTCAAGAGGAGTAGCCGACATTCACGTCCTGCTACGCTGGCCCGGTTTTGTCTGCAACCGTGCCGCCCTCCGGTCACATGAATGTCCGATAGAGGATGCGCGTCAGGGAGTTCAGCATTAACTGGGGAAGCGCTGCGAGAATTTTCCGCGGAGATGACCGATGTGTTTCGCGTGTCATTGGCGCGACGCAACGGTCGCGGCTGCATGAAGCACGCCGGCAAACGGTCGAAAGACTAGCATTGCATTACAGATTTCTGCGTGGTGTGGCGACGACTCGCAAGATCGCGTCAACCGGCGGTAATGGAATTTGTTACGTCGAACAATCTAGAAGCCTCAACCCTGCGTGCACTAGCGCCAACCGCAGAGACTAACGCCACTGCGCCGTGCATTTGCACGAGAACACCGCTTGACGGTAGGCAGACTGAGTGCGCACCACGGTCGCACTGTTCTCCGGTCGCGCTTGGAATACTCGTCAAAGCTTAAGGCGTTTAACAACAATTAAGCCGTCGATAAAGGGTTTTCATCTGCGTTCCACCCTAATCTTCTATTCACGGAGATGTAGGGCAACGCATCCTTGTGCCATACCGTCACCGCTCGCATTTACGGTTTCGCGACCGGAATATCTTTTTCGTCTAACGGAGATGCCGACGGCCGATGAGTTGTTGACGCCCGTGAAGGGCGCTCGTGCGCGGATTGATTATCAGGGGCGAACAGTGTTCGCCGCTCGCCAGCACGAAAGCATGCATCACCCCGGGCTTCTAAATCTCGATGGCGACAGCCATCAGAATCACAAGCATGACACAACTGCGCCAGGCTTAACCGGTGAGAGATCAACGATGCACGATTCGACGCATGCTTTCCGTCTGGCCGAACGGGTATTTTTCAACGGCAAGATTGGCACCCGCGTTGCGAGCTGTAACCCGTTCGTCTCGCTTTACTGGTTGGTTTCTGGACGCAACGTGAACGGAACGGCGATGTACGCCCAGAAGGACGGGCTCGACAGGATGGAGGCGCTGCGCCGCTACACCGTTGGCAGAGCGTGGTTCTCTGGCGATGAAAAAATGCATAAAGGGACGCTGGCGACCCGCATGTTACGCGACTTCGCCGTGCTTAGCGGCGACTACTTCGCTATTGATGAAGACGAAATCAGGCATCTCGAGTCGATGATGACCGTCGTGAACGGCCGCATCGTTTTTTGGGGCCGACGAATTCGCGCCGCTTGCGCCTCCGCCCTTGCCGGTAAGTCCGTCGTGGTCACCGGTCGCTGAATTCGGTAGATATCGCCCTTATCGCCTGGTTGGTTGCGCGACTTTGTGCGGAGTGAAGGCCATGGGCGTGGCTTCGTCTGGCGAAGGCCGGTGCCCGCCGGCGCCAACGCTTTCTGGGGCGCTCTGGGTTGTAGCTGTTTCGCGTTCTAAGACGTGCCGCGGTTGGCAGCGGAGGCTTTCGCCACAGGTTAAGGAAGGCGTCCGCATTGGACGCACATTATAGGGGAACCGATGATGAGGATGCCTGCATGGTCAGCGACGGTCGCCTTGACGCTCGTGTGGGCGGCGCTTTCTGCGTGCGCGGACGAGGACAATTATCCGCCTCCGGTCGAAACGCATGCTGCGCATCCATCTAGCGAGGCCATCGCGCACAAAGCGATGAAGTCGGAAGATCACAAGCTTTCGCATGATGTGCGCAAGGCGATTGCGAAAGACGGCGAGGTGGAGATGCCGCACATCGACGTGATTGCCCGCTCCGGAAAAGTCACCCTGCTAGGTTCGGTACCGGATGACGGCCAGATTGACCTTGCTACGCAACGCGCTCTGTCGGTCGCGGGTGTGACTGATGTTGTGAGCAATTTGAACATCGCCGAACCGGGTGGACACTAGGCGCAAGGTTAACGGCGCCTAACCGGCGCGAAGACTTGCATGTTGAAGAGGAGGAGCATGATGCCGTATCTGATTTCTTTTGGTGCTGGCCTGGTCGTTGGACTGCTGTACTGGCTGGTGCGTGTCCAATCACCGGCGCCCCCATTGATCGCTCTGGCGGGGCTGCTCGGCATCGTCATTGGCGAAGCGGCAGTGCCGTTTGTGCAGGCACATCTGTTACACGCGGACACCCATGCAGCAATAGCGCCCGCCGAGCGCGCGCTCGAGTCGCGCAAGGATGGCTAACAGGCGTGCAGTGGAGTTGGCAGCTTGCAGTATTGCGATGGGAAGACCATAAAGGCAGGCCGGAACCATGCAATTGCAGTTCCTGCCGATTCGAGCAGATGTTCGCGCCGCTATTCCAATCACAAGATTGGACCGGCTAATTATTCGATAAGGAAAATTTTGTGATTACGCTCAATTCGGTCAGACAGCGGCACGGTGCGTCGATGATAACGAGGACACTTGCGCTACTGATTGCAACAGCCGCAATGATGGGCGCCACATTCGCAAACGCCAGCTCTGGCGACGAAGTGCGCGCGTCAGTGGCCACGAGCGTGGCAGTCGGACCTCAGTATGATACGACGCATGTCTACGTATCAAATGACGACATCGATGCGTTCGTTGGCAGCTTCATTTCGACTTTCGGTGGCTTTGCGTCGCAACGCGCAGTGTTTACGGTAACGCCCACGGCGAGCAAGACTGCGTCGCAATACATCCGCACCCCCGTCGGCATGCTGTCGGTCTTCGCTTTCCAGAGTCCGATTCCTTACCCCTTCGGCAATGAGCGCACGGGCTACTTGGTTACCGATATGGATGCAGCCGTGCG
>JBEKNG010000330.1:0-6527 GCA_049523075.1 Paraburkholderia sp. | reverse complement strand
AGGTCGACCGCGGTGATCAGTTCGCCGGGTTGCAGCGTCGTATCCACCTCCGGACGGTCAGCGGGCAGGCGGTGAAACTCTGAGATTGGAATCGTGCGCTCGCCGCGTAGACTGCTTACGCGCACCACGGCATCGAGCGCCGCGAGCGCGACGCTCATATCGGACGGGTTCACGGCGACACATTGCGAACTGGCGCCGAGAATCGCATGCGTGCGGTTTTGCCCTTCTATCGAGGCGCAGCCGCTGCCCGGCTGGCGCTTGTTGCATTGGGTAAAAGCCGTGTCGTAGAAATAGCCGCAACGGGTGCGCTGCATCAGATTACCGCCCACCGTTGCCATGTTGCGCAACTGCGGCGAAGCACCTGATAAAAAGGCCTGTGAGAGCAGCGGATATTGCTCGCGCACCAACGCGTGGTTGGCGGCATCGCTGTTGCGTACCAGTGCACCGATCCGCAGGCCGCCGTCAGGCAGCGTGCCGATGGTGTCGAGCCCGCGTATATGCGTGATGTCGACGAGGTGCACGGGCTGCTCCACGCCGCCTTTCATCAGATCCAGCAGATTGGTGCCGCCGCCGATAAACATCGTGCCCGGTTGCTGCGCCGCACGCAGCGCGCTGCTGAGGTCGCCAGCGCGTTCATAGGAAATCGCGTCCATGTCGAGGCTCCGTCAGGCGTTGCCGGTATTGCCGTCGTGCACGGTGCGCACGGCGGCAACGATGTTGGCGTACGCACCGCAGCGGCAGATATTGCCGCTCATGCGTTCGCGGATTTCATCGTCGGAGAGCTGGGGCGGGCGGGTACGGACGTCGGCGGTGACGGTGCTTGCGGTGCCGCTATTGAATTCGCTGAGCAGGGCTGTCGCGGAACAGATCTGCCCGGGCGTACAGTAGCCGCACTGGAACGCGTCGTGTTCGATAAAGGCGCGCTGGACCGGACTCAGCACGCCGTTGCTTGAGAGGCCTTCGACGGTCGTGATGGCTTCGCCCTCGTGCATCACCGCCAGCGTAAGACACGAGTTAATGCGCCGGCCTTCAATCAGGACGGTGCACGCGCCGCATTGCCCGCGATCGCAACCCTTCTTGGTGCCCATCAGGCCCGCATATTCGCGTAGCGCGTCGAGCAGCGTCACGCGCGGCTCCAGTTGCAACGTGTAGGCGCGGCCATTGACGTTCAGCGTGACCGGCCGGGGCGGCTCGGGCGCGCGCACCGCTTCTGCGGGCGGTGCGGTAGGCAACGAGGCGTCAGGTTGGGTCTGCGCATGCAGATGGGGCGCCACGCCAACGGTTGCGGCCGCGGCGGCGGATTGCAGGAAGCGCCGGCGCGAGGGTTGAGCGGGGATGGCGTTGGGTTCTTCGTCCGAACCCGGGGGGACTCGATTCCTGGACATAACGTTCTGTTTGCTCCATGAAAGGTCGATGCAAACCCGCGGCACATCGGCAGTCCGATGCATGCGCGTACAACGAATCAGCCAGCAATTTCGATGCCCCGACGGCGCAGGGCGGTGACAGCAGCGTTTAACTATATGCAATGTAAAACACGATCAGGCGGCGTTGACCAAGCCAAAAACGAAACACAGTGTTGTGCGATACAGCGGGCTGCCTGGGACGTTGGCGCGGGCGCGGAAAGGGACGTTCCGTCGACGATTTGTTCGTCGCATCATCTTGATGTTTCGACGCGTCATGTCCGCCGGCACGGGGGCGCGTGACGGCGCGTGCGGGCAGGCGTTGAACAAACCTGAACGGAGCAAACCGCGGAGTGCCCCGAGGCAAGGGGAGTCTTCGGGGCTACGGCTATTGATGGGCCAGGATGCACCGGCGGTGCTGCGGGATGTGCGGACGGACGTGAAGATCTGAGGTGAGTCGGACTACGTATCAGTCTTACTGGTCGTCCCCTCACTTCACTCGACCACCGCCTTCGCCCCAGCCAAATGGCTCGCGCCGCGTACAGCCCGCCCGCCAAACGCGCAGACGATCAACGCCGCCACCACAAGCACGCACAACGCCAGTCGCAACCCCAGCAGTCCTGCGCCGAATCCGATTAGAGGCGGGCCCACCAGGAAACCCGCATAGCCCACCGTGGCGGCCATGGACACACCTACAGCCGGCGTTGGAGTCGAGCGGCCGGCAGCACTGAAGATGACCGGAACGATATTGGCCAGACCGATGCCGACGAGCGCGAATCCGACGCAGGCGGTGAATGCGCTCGGGAAGCCCAGCACCAGCGCGAGCCCACTCGCTGCGACGAAACCGCCAAGTGCCACCACGGCGCTGGAACCCAGCCGGCGCACGGACACGTCGCCGATGATGCGGCATGCCGCCATCGAAAAGGCGAACGCGGAATAACCGAGTGCCGCAATGCTCGCCTCGCCAGTCAGGACGGTGCGCAGGAACACGGCGCTCCAGTCGGCTATCGCACCTTCCATCATCATGCAGAGGAACGCCAGCGCGGCAAGCTTCATGACACCTGGACTTGGCAATGCGAAGCCGCTGCCACCGGGCGCTGCACGAGGCCCAAGGTCGCGAAGCGCGAGACTCGCGGCAGCAAGGATCAGTGCGCCGATCAACACATCTGGCAACGCCAGGCCGCCAATCACACCCATCCCGCTCTTTTGGATCATCGCGCCAGTCGTGGCACCGAGTAGGCCCCCGGCGCTCCACGCGGCGTGGAATGAAGACATGATCGGCGCTTGCCAGGCACTTTCGATGGTACTGGCGTGGCCGTTCATCGATACATCCAGCGCGCCGTTTGCCGCGCCCAGCAACAGGAGCACGACGCACAACAGCGGAAAGTCCGGCGCCAGCGCGGGCAGCGGTAGCGCGGCCACAAACGCCACACCGAGCAGCGCGGTTGCCCGGCCGCTGCCAAGCCGGGGCGCCAGGCGTCCTGCAAGCGGCATCGCGACGATGGCGCCGAGCGCAAACGCGAACAGAGCAATGCCCAGCGAGGCATCGCTCAGCGAAAGGTGTTCCTTGATGCGTGGCACTTCGACTGCCCACGCGCCGATCCCGAAGCCATTGGCCAGAAACACCGCGAGGGTCGCAATGCGTTCCTTGATGGGCTTCATGGCGTGGCCACGATCACGTTACCGCAGGCCTTTTCAAACTTGCGTCGTCCGTCGGCGCGGAGGTCCGCCTCGACAATCAGATAGTCGACGTCCGATGCTGGCGCAACCACGAATGGTGCCGCGGTCATCAGCTTCTCGGATGTCATCGCAATGGCGACCAGACCGCTTGCTTTCACCATGGCACGCTTCAGTTCGGCATCTTCCGCGTCGAAGGCCGCGACTCCTTCGACGGGATCGAGGGCGCATGCCCCCAAAAAGCAAAGATCGGCCTTGATCTGCTGGATCTGCAGCAGCGCAGTAGCCCCAACCGCACCAGCGACGTGTTTGCCAATCCTACCGCCGACCAGAATGACATCAAAGCCCGGCCGATCCAGCAAACGCAGGCATGCTTCGGGCGAGTTCGTGATCACCGTGAGGCCTGCGTTGTCAGGTAGCGCTTGCGCGATCGCGACGTTCGTTGAGCCCGCGTCGAGCAGAATGATCTGCTTTCTCTGCACGATCGACGCCGCAGCGATAGCGAGCCGCTGCTTGCGATCGATCGCCTCGCGCATGCGCGTGGATGCGGGTTGGTCAGCGGGGGAGGTGAGCAGCGCGCCGCCATAGACCCGCTTGCAATGGCCGGCGCTGGCGAGGTCGCGCAGATGGCGGCGCACAGTGTGCTCGGACGTGCTGAGTTCGACTGCCAACTCCGACGCGAGCACGCGGCCCTGCGCTCGTAGCCGCTCAAGAATGAGCCGCTCGCGTTCCTCGGGCAGAAGCCCATCTACCGCATCCTGTCGCGTTCGTTGCATGAGTACTTCCCGCTCGATAAATGAATCGATCATAACCGAGCATAAAGTATAATAAACGAGCGAGGCATGCAATAAGTGGCTGCCCTCGATTTCTGGGCCGTTGCGGCGGAACGGGCATGGGACGTTCGGCGGTTGCTTTGCTTCACAGTCAGCTTCGACCAGCAAACGGCCGTTCGATTGTGAAGGTGGTCGAGAGCCGTCTTGTATCGGCGATCGTAATCGTCGCGTGTAAACTGGCACGATCGGACGCTTCTGGTCTTTCGCGGGCTCATGGACTTGCCGACTCACCCGGTTGTTCAGCCTGCTCTACTGCTCAGGTACTTGATCGGCTAAGGGGATGTCATGGCAAAGGGTGAAATTGTCTGGGGGATCCTGGGCACCGCGAAGATCAACGACAAGGTTGTCATGCCGATGCACAGCGCGCCAAAGTGTCGGGTGAAGGGCATCGCGTCGCGATCTCAGGAGAAGGCTCGCGAAGCCGCAGCCAAATATGGTTTGACTGTTGCATACGACAGTTACGAGGAGCTCCTGGCGGACCCGGAAATCGACGCGGTATATATTCCATTACCTAATCACATCCACGTGGAATGGACGATCAAATCCGTCGAGGCGGGCAAGCACGTCCTGTGTGAGAAGCCGATCGGGTTGGACGCCCAACAGGTTGAACGACTCATCGCTGCGCGCGACAGGAACGGCCGATACATACAGGAAGCCTTCATGGTTCGCACGCATCCGCAATGGTTGAAGGTGCAGACCTTGATTGACGAAGGTGCGATTGGCGAATTGCGGGCGGTGACCGGCGGCTTCGCCTATAACAACACGAACCCGCACGATATCCGCAACCACAGCGAACTGGGTGGTGGCGGTCTGCTCGATATTGGTTGTTATCCCATCACAACGTCACGCTTCATTACCAGGTGTGAGCCAAGGCGAGTGGTTGCCCTGGTGGAGCAGGATCCAATATTCGCAGTGGACCGGCTTGGCTCTGTGCTGATGGACTTCGACGGTGTGCAGGCGAGTTTCTTTTACTCGACTCAGACCCATGACTATCAGCGGATGCAATTTCACGGTACCAAGGGGCGGATCGAAGTCGAGATTCCATTCAATGCACCAAGCGATCGACCGACGCGCCTGTTAGTGAGTGAAAACACCAGCGCCGGTGTCGGGACTGATCGCTGGCTGGAACTTCCTGTGTGCGATCAATATGGAATCGCAGCCGGCACGTTTGCGGAGGCGATATTGAGTGGCAGCCCGCAGGCCATGCCGCTAGAAGATGCGCGCGCAAATATGCGAGTGATCGACGCCGTGTTCCGCTCGGCTCGATCGGGCGCGTGGGAGAAAATCCTGGACCGTTGAGGTGCCGCGCAGGGGCAACCGCCGCCGGTCAACTCCAGGACGCGGACCTTCGTGCGCGGATCAAGTCAGTTGCAAGGCCATAAGTCAATCGTAAGGCCATATCAGTCGTTCACACCGCATAGGTTCCGGCGCTCGACGAATGGCCGACGCCTCGCATCGCCACGTCCAATCGCGCGCTGGCCACCCGAACAAGAGAGCTTAATCAATCCCGCGCGACTGTCGCTGTTGCGTCGCGCTGACGGATTTCGAGATAATTTTTTTTATTCCTGTCTAACAAATTTAGAAATATGTATTGTACATACGTTACGTCTTGAAACATATTGTGAGGATCTACAGGGGCGCTGGACTGCCCCGGCGTCGGGAACGGCAGGCGTGCACATGGGTGGTGCTCGGCGGGCGTAATCGGTGCACTCTTTGCCCAAAGTAAAAGAACGGTGCGGGGCAGTGGTGAATGAAGCGCCCGGCAAGCAGGTGATAAAACTGGGATTCGACGGCGTCACAAAAAATAGTAATCGTTATGCTAATAGAAAGATAACTGTTAGTAGTGCGACATAATTGGGGGCTATCACGTTATCTACGCTTCGCGCGCCTCATAGGGGGTTGCGCGCGGAAGCGCTCGTGAGCAGCGTTTGACGGGGCGCGGCGCATCGACGCCGTGAATCGCGGGGAGCGGTCCATAAAGCTTCTCTCCGCATAACAAAGTGTGGCCTTACTGACAAGTGTGAGGGATTAAATGAAGCAAAGGGCATTGGCAATAGCCATCAGAAGAATAATCTGGGCCGAACTAGCGTTGTCTACCGTGATTGCCGTTCCGGCATTCGCGCAGAGCCAACCGGCCGCACCTGCTGCTGCCGCGTCGGGTGCGGCTGCCGCAGCCGCGCCGGCTGCGGCGTCGGGCACGGCAGCAGCGACAAACGACAAGAACGTCAAGCAACTGAAGACGTTCCAGGTGACGGGCTCGCTGATTCGCCAGTCGGACAAAGTGGGGTTCCAGCAGGTTCAGGTCGTCACCACGAAGGAAATCCAGGATTCTGGTGCGAAGGACGTGTCCGATTACATGCGCCAGATCTCCGCCAACTCGGCTAACAGCTGGAGTGAATCGACCTCCGACAGCTTTGCTGCTGGTGGTTCGGGTATCGCACTGCGCGGCCTCAGCGAAAAGTACACGCTGGTGCTCGTCGACGGTCAACGTGTTGCGCCGTTCGCATTCGCCGTCAACGGCACTGACCAGTTCTTCGACCTGAACACGCTTCCGCTGAACGTGATCGACCGCATCGAAGTCGTGAAGACGGGTGCCGTGTCGCAGTATGGTTCGGAC
>JBEKNG010000329.1:0-6540 GCA_049523075.1 Paraburkholderia sp. | reverse complement strand
GGGGTAGTGTGGGACCGCTTGCTGCGCCCGCTGTTCCGTCTGGTGCTCAACCACGAACCGCGCGAGGCCGCTGCCGAACTGGCGGCCGCGGTGGTGCGCGAGACCCTCGCGGCGGGTGGGCCGGCGAGCCGGCCGCTCGTCGCGCGCAATGGGCTGGGCAGCGCCTTTGTCGATCCGGCATTGCGTCTGTTGCAGCACGGCGGCGCTGCGATCCGGCTCGGCGCGCAATTGAATCGGATCGTGTTTGCGGACACGGGCCGTGTCAGCGCGCTGGATTTCGCCGACGAGGAGCGCCTCGAACTCGATGCCGGTGCTGCCGTGGTGCTGGCGGTGCCGCCGAATGTCGCGCAGAGGCTGGTGCCCGGTCTGCAGGCGCCGCGGCGTTTTAGCGCCACCGTCGACGTGCACTTCGCCGTCGAACCACCGTTCGGCGTGCCGCCGCTCACGTGCCTGCTCAATGGGACTGCCGAGTGGCTGTTCGCGTTCGACGGGCGCCTGTCTGTGACGATCAGCGGCGCGGACAAGCTGGTCGATACGCCGCACGAAGTAATCGCGAAGACGATCTGGGCGGAAGTGGCCCAGGCCGCCAGCCTGCCGCTCGAGCCGATGCCGGCCTGGCAGGTGGTGATGGAACCGCACGCGACCTTCGCGGCGGTGCCTGGTGAAGAGATGCACCGCCCGGGCACGCGCACACGCTGGAAAAACCTCATGCTCGCGGGCGACTGGACGGCCACCGGCCTGCCCGCGACGATCGAAGGGGCGATCCGCTCCGGCCAGAAGGCCGCGGACACGCTGCTGAACGAACCGATGGAACGCAGATGAACGACTTATCCCTTGTCCAGACGACGGACAACGAATCGCCCGACTCACCCGAGACGCCTGCAATTGGCGCTGGCGCTGACGGGGTTGTCGCAGCCTCGACGACACCTGACGTTGTAGTGAACTCCGCCGCCGCAAGTGAAGCCGCAGCGGCGACTTCACCTGATGCCACGGCAGGATCCGCCACGCAGACCACCGCCGCACTGGACGCCGCCGTCACGCGCGCGACCGACGCGATCCTCGCCGCACAGAAGCCCGACGGCCATTGGGTCTACGAACTCGAAGCCGACGCGACCATCCCCGCCGAATACGTGCTGCTGGTCCACTACCTCGGCGAAGAGCCGAACCCGGAGCTGGAGCAAAAGATTGCGCGCTATCTGCGCCGCATCCAGTTGCCCAACGGCGGCTGGCCGCTGTTCACCGACGGCGCGCTCGATGTTAGCGCGAGCGTGAAGGCTTACTTCGCACTGAAGATGATCGGCGAGCCAGAAGACTCCGAGCACATGCGCCGTGCGCGCGAAGCGATTCTGGCGCACGGCGGCGCGGAAGCCGTGAACGTGTTCACGCGCATTCTGCTGGCGCTGTTCGGCGTGGTTTCCTGGTACGCAGTGCCGATGATGCCGGTCGAGATCATGTTGCTGCCGCAATGGTTCCCGTTCCACCTGTCGAAGGTCTCCTATTGGGCGCGTACCGTGATCGTGCCGCTGCTGGTGTTGAACGCCAGGCGTCCGGTGGCGCGTAACCCGCGTGGCGTGAGGATCGACGAACTGTTCCACGGCGCGCCTGTCACGACCGGTTTGCTGCCGCGCGCGTCCCACCAGAGTCAGGGCTGGTTCACGTTCTTCCGCGGCGTGGATCACGTGCTGCGCCTGATCGACGGCCTGTTTCCGAAGTACACGCGCGAGCGTGCAATCAAGGCGGCCCAGGCGTTCGTCGACGAGCGTCTGAACGGCGAAGACGGCCTCGGCGCGATTTTTCCGGCCATGGCCAATTCGGTGATGATGTACGACGTGCTGGGCTACCCGGCCGATCATCCGAACCGCGCGATTGCCCGTCAGTCGGTCGACAGGCTGCTCGTGATCAAGGACGACGAAGCGTATTGCCAGCCGTGTCTGTCGCCGGTGTGGGATACCTCGCTTGTCGCGCACGCGCTGCTTGAAACCGGCGACCCGCGCGCCGAGCAGGCGGCCGAACGCGGTTTGCAATGGCTGCGTCCGCTGCAGATTCTCGACGTGCGCGGCGACTGGATCTCGCGCCGCGCGGACGTGCGTCCCGGCGGCTGGGCGTTCCAGTACGCCAACCCCTACTATCCGGACGTCGATGATACGGCTGTGGTCGTGATGGCCATGCAGCGCTCGGCTGCGCTCACGCAGTCGAACGTCGACGACGTAGCGATTGCCCGCGCCCGCGAGTGGGTAGTCGGCATGCAAAGCAGCGACGGCGGTTGGGGCGCCTTCGAACCGGAAAACACCCAGTACTACCTGAACAACATCCCGTTCTCCGATCACGGTGCGTTGCTCGATCCGCCCACTGCGGACGTGTCGGGCCGTTGCCTGTCAATGCTTGCGCAACTGGGCGAGCTGCCGGCGAACAGCGAGCCGGCGCGCCGCGCGTACGACTACATGCTCAAGGAGCAGGAGCCGGACGGTAGCTGGTACGGCCGGTGGGGCATGAACTACATCTATGGCACGTGGACGGCGCTCTGTTCGCTGAACGCCGCAGGCATGGCGCACGACGACCCGCGCA
Organism: Paraburkholderia sp.; assembly: GCA_049523075.1. Taxonomy (GTDB): domain Bacteria; phylum Pseudomonadota; class Gammaproteobacteria; order Burkholderiales; family Burkholderiaceae; genus Paraburkholderia. The sequence goes on along the minus strand of JBEKNG010000329.1, from coordinate 3,975 downwards.
TCAAGCGCGCGGCGCAGTGGCTGGTGTCGATCCAGAACGAGGACGGCGGGTGGGGCGAGGACGGCACGAGCTACAAGCTCGATTACCGCGGCTACGAGCGGGCGACGAGCACGTCGTCGCAAACCGCCTGGGGCCTGATGGGTTTGATGGCGGCGGGCTGTGTCGACCATCCGGCCGTGGCGCGCGGCATCGAATACCTGCTGCGCGAGCAGCGCGAACACGGACTGTGGGACGAAACCCGCTTCACAGCAACCGGCTTCCCGCGCGTGTTCTATCTGCGCTATCACGGCTATCGCAAGTTCTTCCCGCTCTGGGCGCTGGCGCGTTACCGGCAACTGAAGCGCGACGGGCTGACGCGCGTCGCGGTCGGGATGTAATGGTGTCCACTTCCACCCGTTCCACCCTGTCAGTTGCGTCATCCCGATCCGCCGGTAGCAGTTTGCCGGTGATCGCCGTCACCGGCATGGCCTTCGAAGCGCGGATTGTGCGTGGCGAGGGCGTCGAAGTGGTGTACGCGGCGCGCGCCGATCTGCTCGAGCGGGCGGTGAGCACGGCCGTTGCCCGCGGATGCGCGGGGATCATCAGTTTCGGCACGGCAGGTGGCCTCGCGCCCGATCTGCAACCCGGGGTTGTGATCATTGCGGATGCCGTGGAGGGGCCGCTCGGGCGCTTCGCCACCGACCCGCGTTGGTCCGATCGTCTGGCCGCCGCGCTGGCTGCTACGCCGCTCGGGGCGCGCCTGCACCGCGGTCTGCTGGCCGGCGTCACGGCACCGCTGACGGGCGCGCACGACAAGGCTGTGCTGCATCAGTCCAGCGGCGCGCTCGCCGTGGACATGGAGTCGCATATCGCCGGCGCCATGGCTGCCGCGCATGGCGTACCGTACGCCGTGTGCCGCGCGATTGTCGATCCCGCGTGGCGCACGCTGCCTTCCGCTGCGACGGCAGGGCTGCGCGACGACGGCAGTACCGCCATTGCACCGATCCTGCGTGAATTGCTGAAGCAGCCGTCGCAGCTTGGGCCATTGCTGCGGGTCGCCTCTGACGCGCGCGCCGCGCGTACGGCGTTGGTCCAGGCGCGTCATGCTCTCGGTGCTGCGGGAGCGCTGCAGCCGACGGTCTGAGATCGGCCAGACCCAGGCCGACGCGACGTCTTTTTTGACGCAGTAGGGAAAACCCTATATTTGGTATAATCTAGGTATTAACCCTATGTTTTGACCTCGTGGTCGAACCCCATCACCTCACGCATGGGATAGATGCCAAATGAATTTCCACACCAGAAAATGGGTCAAGCCCGAAGATCTGAACCCGAACGGCACGCTGTTCGGCGGCAGCCTGCTGCGCTGGATCGATGAAGAAGCCGCCATTTACGCCATTTGCCAGCTGGACAACCAGCGTGTGGTGACCAAATTCATGTCGGAGATCAATTTCGTCAGTTCCGCGCGCCAGGGCGACATCATCGAACTCGGCATGACCGCGACGCATTTCGGCCGCACGTCCATCACGCTGCGCTGTGAAGTCCGCAACAAGATCACGCGCAAGAGCATCCTGACGGTCGAGAAGATGGTGTTCGTGAATCTCGGCGAAAACGGCGAACCGGCTCCTCACGGCCACACGCAGGTCCGCTACGCGGACGAAGTGTTCGAGCGTTATCGCGCGGAGTTGAGCCCGGCTACGCAGTCGGTAGCGAGCGCCGAAGACACGGCTGCCCGGGTCGAAGCCGATACGATGCACTGAAGGCCGTGTGCAGGGTACGGGTTTGAGCGGCGCCTGATTGGCGCCGATTCGGCCGTGCGTGCGCGAATGTCAAAATGAAACAGCCCGAATCGGTGTGAACCGGTCGGGCTGTTTCGCATGCTGCGGGTGGTTTGCTACTTGACCGGAACCGGCACGGCAACGGCAGACGCGGCAGATGCGGCAGATGCGGCAGATGCCGCCACCGCGGGTGCGGGCGCACTCGCTGCCTTCCCGGAACTCGCGCTCACCGCGGGCTGCGCCGGTTGACCGTTGTTGGCGGGGCTCGCCTGATCCGCCGGCGAGGCGCCTGACGCACCATTGGCCGGCGCCGCCGACTCGCCCGGATCCGTGTAGTTCGGCAGGTCGGCTGGCTCTGTACCCGACGCACCATTCCCCGGTGCGGCCGGGGCCGCCGAATCACCCGGATCCGCGTAGTCCGGCAACCCGGCTGGCGCGGTACCCGATGCCCCCGGTGCCGGTGCTGCGCCCGCGCCGCCAGGCGCGTCCGGATCCCCGTAGTTCGGCAAGGGCGCGGAATTCGAGTTCGAGCCTCTGAGCAGGGAAGCACGCTGCTGCGTATAAGCGTCGCGCACGAACGAATACTTGTCGAGGGCCGCCGCCTGCAGCAGGTCCGACGCCCCGAGCAGATCAGAACGCGCACTGATGAACTGGGCGATGTACATCGGATTGCGCACCGCCGGTTTCATGTAGTGGATCAGGTTGAAGCGAAAGTCGACAACGTAACCGGTGCTGTCGCGTATCGAGCTCGGACCGAACAGCGGCAGTACGAGGTACGGGCCGGCCGGCACTCCCCAACGCCCGAGCGTCAGGCCAAAATCCTCATGGTGCTTCGGCAGCCCCGCGGGCGTGGCGAAATCGATCAGGCCGCCAATCCCGAAGGTCGAGTTCATCGCGAAGCGCATGATGTCTTCGGTCGCATCGGTGATCTTCAACTGCAGCAGGTTGTTTGCTGCATTGCCCAGGTCTCCGAGGTTCGAAAAGAAGTTGCTGATGGCCTGGCGTATGGGTTGCGGCGTGACCTTCTGATAGCCCCGCGCGACCGGCTGCGCCACCGTCCGGTCAAGCGCATCGTTGAACTTGAAGATCTGGCGGTTCATCGGCTCCAGCGGGTCGCCGGGTTTGCGGTCCGGACCCGTCGCGCACCCTGTGGCAACACCTGCAACGAGCAGGGCCAAGGCGGTGGTTCGCATCTTCATTTCGTGATTCCTTGCTTTTCTTTTGAAGCGCGACGTGCGCGCGGCTTACCCATCAAGACGGGTTGAAACACCACGGCACCGATCAACGTGCAGAAGAGGGAGAGCGCAAGCAGGCGCCCCATGCTCGACGTTCCCGGATGATGCGACAACCAGAGGCTTCCAAACGCAGTCGCGGTGGTGGCCGCGCTGAACATCACGGCGTGGGTGAGGCTCGACTGCAACAGGCCCGTCTGCCCGTTGCGCCATGCCATCACAAAGTAGATCTTGAACGCAACGCCTACACCGAGCATAAGCGGCAACGCGATGATGTTGGCGAAATTAAGTGGCATGCCGAACACTACGCACAATTCGAGCGTCACCAGCGCCGACACCAGTAGCGGGATCAGTGTGCGCAGCACGTCACCAAGGCGCCGCAGCGCGAGCCACAGCAGGATGGTGATCGTCACCAGCGCCCAGCATGCGGCTTGCAGGAACGCCTTAATGATTACGTCTGCGGAATGCAGGATCGAGATCGTGCCGCCGATCGCGCCAGGCTCAGCGGTCTTCACCGCACGCGCGAAGTGGCGCAGCATCGTATCGTCGCCGGAGTCTGCGCCCGGCAGCACCTTCGGCGCGATATCGACGAGCGCGCGGCCGTCGCTCGACACCCAGTCACGGGAGATATCCGGCGGCAGGCTGGCGCGCGTTATCTCAGTGGGTTGCAGCAGCGCGGCGAGTTGCGCGAGTGCAATCTTCAGCGTTCCGGCCATTGCGGTTTCGGCGCGATCGCGCGTGGCGGGGCTGGTGGCGGCGAGTTTTTGGAGCGTCGCTGCAAGATGCTGGGCCTCCGCCGCGCCGGGACCCGGATGGTCCTCGGCCGCGAGCACCAACTGGTTCGCTGCGCGCTTCAATGCAGCGACGCGTAATGTGTCGCTCGAGAGCGGCGCGGGTGTTTGCGTCAACGCCGGCAGCAACTGCTGCGCCGCGCTATTGATCAGCAGGAGCTTTTGCGCCTGGTCAGTCGGGATGAATGTGCTCAACGT
>JBEKNG010000328.1:0-6547 GCA_049523075.1 Paraburkholderia sp. | reverse complement strand
CGCTTCGTAGATCGCGAGCGTGTCCGGCTCGAAGCAGGCCAGTGCCGCATGCTGGGCAAGCGCCGAGGCACAGATGAACAGATTTTGCGCGAGCTTCTCGAATGCCCCGACCAGTGACGGCGGTACGACAAGCCAGCCGAGACGCCAGCCCGTCATGTTGAAGTACTTCGAGAAGCTGTTGACGGTGATCACGTCTTCGCCGTACGACAGGGCGGAGATGGGCGCCGCGTCGTAGCTCAAGCCCTGATAGATTTCGTCGACAATCGTGAAGCCGCCGCGCGCGCGGACCGCCTCGACGATGCGCTTCAACTCCGCGGGTTCGATCGACGTCCCGGTTGGGTTCGACGGCGACGCGAGCAGCACGCCGCGCGTGCGTTCGTTCCAGAGCCGTTCGACATCGGCGGCGGTCAACTGGAAGCGTTCGGCGGGGCCGCTCGGCACCAGCACCGGCTTGCCTTCCGCGGCGGCGACAAAGTGCCGGTTACACGGATAGCAGGGATCGGGCATCAGCACTTCATCGTCGCGGTCGACTAGCGCCGCGCACGCGAGCAGCAGCGCAGCCGAAGCGCCGGCGGTGACCACGATGCGCGCCGGATCGACGCGGATGCCATAGGCCTGCGCGTAGTGGCCGGCAATCGCCTCGCGTAGCGCGTGCAGGCCGAGCGCATTGGTGTACTGCGTGACGCCGCGGCGCAGCGCGCTCGCGGCAGCTTCGATGACCGGCTCGGGGGCGGTGAAATCGGGCTCGCCGATTCCCATGTGGATGATGTCGCGCCCTTCGCGCTCCAGCAGGGCCGCTTCCTTCGCCAGTTCCATCACGTAGAAAGGCTGGATGGCGTCAACGCGCGCAGCAAGCCGCACCAATGGTTCGGTCACGGAGTTCATACAGTCAGTCAGTACAGTAAGTGCAATTTCAGATACCCGGCGGGAGTGGCGAGGTAAGCGCGCCGTCCGCCATCCCCGCCAGGCGAGGCAGGGTCTGGCGAGACGGCTTAGCGCTTGCGGGCCGCCTGTGTTTCGTCGACGCGCAGTTGAGCCGCCAGCTTGTCCAGCACGCCGTTCACGTACTTATAGCCGTCCGCGCCACCAAAAGTCTTGGCGAGTTCGACGGCTTCGTTGATCACAACGCGGTACGGAATGTCGACTTGATTCTTCAGCTCGAATGCCGCGACGAGCAGCACCGCGCGTTCGACCGGCGAGAGCTGGTCGATCGGGCGGTCAAGACACGGCGTGAGGTCGGCCGACAGCGCTTCTGAGTCGCGGATCACGCCGTGTAGCAGCGCATCCAGGTGCTCGTGATCCGCCTTGTCGAAGCCTTGCGCGCCGCGCAACTGCGCGTCGATCTCGCCGCCGGGCGCGCCCGACAGCAGCCACTGATACAGCCCCTGCGTGGCCAGTTCGCGGGAACGTCGGCGAGCGCTCTTCATGCCTGTTCCTCTTCGTCGTCCTCGTCTTCCTCTTCGTCGTCGTCACCACCGAGCTGTTCGAGTGCGACCGCGAGGTTCGCCATTTCGACAGCCACGCGTGCGGCATCACGACCCTTTTCGGTCATGCGAGCGACGGCTTGCTCGTCGTTTTCGGTGGTCAGCACGGCGTTGGCGACCGGAATGCCGAAGTCGAGGCCGATGCGGGTGATGCCGGCCCCGCTTTCATTCGACACCATTTCAAAGTGGTACGTCTCGCCGCGAATCACCGCGCCGAGCGCGATCAACGCGTCGAACTGGGCGCTTTCGGCGAGCTTTTGCAGCGCCAGCGGGATTTCCAGCGCGCCCGGCACGGTGACGAGCAGCACGTCTTCGCCGGTGACGCCGAGGCGTTCGAGTTCTTCAATGCACGAATCCGCGAGGCCGTTGCAGACGGGCTCGTTAAAGCGCGCCTGGACGATGCCGATACGCAGGCCGTCGCCGTCGAGATTCGGTTGGTATTGTCCGATTTCCATAGTTAGTCCGTAGTGTGTTTGAGTAAGCGCCAAGGCGCGTGAATGGTCGGATCAGCCTTGCGCTGCGTGTTCTGGTCAGGGCGTTTGCGGCGTCTGGGAAGGGCAGCCCGGCATGGGCACGAAGCCCGTGACTTCGAGACCGTAGCCCGACATGCTGCCCAGCTTGCGCGGGTTCGACAGCACCTGCATCTTGCCGACACCTAGTTCGCGCAGGATCTGCGCGCCGATGCCGTAGGTCTTGAAGTCGACCGGACGGCGCTTGAGCGCGTCGGCCTTGTCCTTCGAATCGAACGCTTTGAAGACGTCGATCAGGTGATCTTTCGAATCGCCGCAGTTCAGCAGCACGACCACGCCGAGATCGCGTTCCGCGATCTCTTTCATCGCGGCGTCCAGTGTCCACGAGTGGGTTGAGGTGCCGACTTCGAGCAGATCCAGCACCGACAGCGGTTCGTGCACCCGTACCGGGGTTTCCCGCTCCGGCGTGGGGTTGCCGCGCACCAGTGCGATGTGCGGCTGGCCGCTCGGCTGGTCGAGGTACATCACCGCGCGGAACGGGCCGTGCGCGGTATGCATGGTGCGCTCGCAGATCCGTTCCACGATCGATTCGGTGCGGCTGCGGTAGTGAATCAGGTCGGCGATGGTGCCGATTTTCAGGCCGTGTTCCTGCGCGAACTCCATCAGGTCGGGCAGACGCGCCATCGTGCCGTCGTCCTTGATGACCTCGCAGATCACCGCGGCGGGCGTCAGGCCCGCGAGCGCCGTGAAATCGCAGCCGGCTTCGGTGTGGCCGGCGCGCACCAGCACGCCGCCAGGTTGCGCCATGATCGGGAACACGTGACCAGGCTGGACGATATGCTCGGCCCGCGCGTCGTGCGCGACGGCGGCGAGGATCGTGCGGGCGCGGTCGGCCGCCGAAATGCCGGTGGTGACGCCTTCGGCCGCTTCGATGCTGACGGTGAACGCCGTGCCGTACTGGGTGCCGTTGCGGTACGTCATCAGCGGCAGATTCAGCAGCTTGCACCGTTCCTGGGTGAGCGTCAGGCAGACGAGCCCCCGGCCGTAGCGGGCCATGAAGTTGATCGCTTCCGGGGTGGCGAATTCGGCGGCAATGACGAGGTCGCCCTCGTTTTCGCGGTCTTCTTCGTCGACGAGTATCACCATCCGACCAGCTTTCAGTTCGGCGATGATCTCAAGTGTGGAGGAGAGCGTCATGTTTGCGAGAGTTTCGGGAAAGCGCGTATTTTACGCCACGCGCGGGTCCGCGTCGTTGCTCCGAACGGGATAGGCCGTTTGGCGGGATGGCGGCGGGGTTTAATGGGCCGAAACATCGCTCTACCCGGTCTTCGGTAGACTGTGGCATCTGCAATGCAGCAAATCGGCGGATTACTGTCCGTTGAGGGGCGTGGATCATCTCCGCATCCCTGTGGTGGCTGCGCCCCTGTTGTCCGGCGCCGCCGTTCATCGCTTCGCCCTGTGCCTCAAGTCGAATAAACATGTCATTTTTCGGAATCGGTCTTCACGTCATCGTTGCGCTGTTCTTCGCCGTGCACGTGGTGCGTACTCACCAGAACATGTACTGGTTGTTGCTGCTGTTCGCTTTCCCGCTGCTCGGCAGTCTGGTGTATCTCTTTGCGATCTACTTGCCTGGGTTGCGCGGGTCGCGCGGTGGGCGGGCCGCTACGCGCGCTATTACGCAACTGGTGGATCCCAATCGCGCGGTGCGCGAGGCGCGAGCCAATTTTGATCGCGCGCCGACCGTCGAGCATCGGATGCGGCTTGGTGCGGCGTTGCTGGCGGCGGGTCAGCCTGAGGAAGCGCTCGAGCACTATCAGGCGGCTGCCAATGGTCCTTTTGCTACGGATCCGGCTCTGCTGCTCGGAATGGCCAAGGCGCAGTTTGCCGTTGGGCAGCATGCGGCGGCGGAGGTTAGCTTGGGGCGGTTGTTTGCTGCCGGTCCGCAAGCGCGGCAGCAACCGGAGCCTGCTTTGCTGTATGCGCGGACTCTGGCTGCGCTTGATGCGCCCGGTACGCGGGCTGCCTTTGAACAGTCGCTTGCCTGTGCGAGTGATGCTGCGCCGCGGTGTCTGTTTGCTGATTGGCTAGCTAAGCAAGCCGATGAGGCTGATCGGCAGCGTGCTAACAGCCTGTATGCGGATATTGCGCAGGATGCCAGGCACTGGCCGCGGCATGCGCGCGAGCACAATCGGGAATGGTTGCAGCGGGCGCAGGCGGCGTTGGCGGGGGCGCCTGCGCGGCGGTGAGGGGGTGTTGCCGTTTGCTGTTTGCCGTTCGGTGTTGGCCTTTTCTTGTTTTGTTATCGGTCTATTGGCGTCGCCCCTGTGCGGGGCGGCACCTACTTTTCTTTGCCGGCCGCAAAGAAAAGTAGGCAAAAGAAAGCGGGCTGCAACCGCTAGCCCGTAGGTGTTCACCACTCAGATCAGCCCGGAGCGGTCCGAGACGAGACCCGCTTTCGCGCCACAGGCGTCGGTGACAAAGCACTCATTCGTTCCAGCGTCGCGCTGCGCGCTCCGCTGTCGGGTATGTCAGTCGGTAAGCCGTCTGTATGCTTGGACGCGATCATCTCGTTCCACCTGACTTCTTGCGCCGTCCTGTCCGCATGTTGGCGGACGTCGGCGCTGACAGGCTGCCCGGTTTATACCGCCCGTACCAAGGGTTTGTCCGGTTCCGCTAACCTGACGTCTACCGGACCAATCCCGCAAATCGCGATTGTTACCGGCCCCGCTTCGCCGCGCGGTACGCCGTCATAGTGCCAGGTCCGCGCGAGGCGTCGCACGAAGGTGCCGGCCTTCACGGGGACCGTGTGTGCAGGGTCGAAGTCCGCGCCGCTGTTGATCCACCAGGTGCCGGATACCACCACACATAGTCGATCCGTCGCATAGCTGTGCGGCGCGCTCATGTAGCCTGGATACCAGCGCAGCAGCGCGTAATAGATGCCCTCCTTCTCGGGAGTGCTGTACAGGAACGCGCTCTCCACGCTCTTGGGCGGCGCTCCGCCCTGCGCCACGAACCTGATGTCTTCGGGCACGGTGTACATCGTCTCGCTGGTGTTCATCGGACTGGCCTCCGCTCGTCCAGCCAGCAGCAACGAGGCCATTCCACCCATCATCGCCAGCATTTCGCGTCGGTTGATGCTCTCTCCTGCCATCAAGACTCTCCTTGTCTATTCCGAGGGGCGCCCAGCGTGCCGCGCACCCCGCGTTTCACTCGCGGCCGGGCGAGTAACAACTATAAATCAGGTGTTTTTGGACAGTCGGCGAGGAGGGCAAGCAGGCCCATGCGTTCACCGTTCAAATCACGGATTCACTAACAGGTCCTGAAACTCGACCTGCCTAAGCTCACCTGATGTCCCGCTTAGCCTGGGTTCACGTAAGTATCGCCAACCATCAGATGCACGATCTCATCGCCGTTGGTTTGCTGAACCTGCCGCTCGCCCGCCACTTCACCGCGCCGCAGCACGACAATGCGGTCGGCGATCGCGAAGATATCGTGCAGATTGTGCGAGATCAGGATCACGGAGACACCCTGCGCCTTCAGTGTCGCAATCAACTCCATCACCTTGCGCTGTTCGGGCACGCCCAGCGCGGCGGTAGGCTCATCCATAATGAGTACCCGTGCGTTCCAGTAAATGGCCCGGCCAATTGCAATGGCCTGGCGCTGGCCGCCTGAGAGCATCTTTACCGGACCGCCGAGCTTGCGCTCGGGAATCACGATGTCGAGACGCTCCAGCACCTCGCGCGCAACCTGCGCCATCCGGGGCCGGTCGATGACCTGAAAGCCCAGTTGCCGGCGCGTCGGTTCGCGTCCGAGGAAGATATTGCTACCCACGTCCAGGTTATCGGCGAGCGCGAGGTCCTGATAGATCGTCTCGATCCCCTTGGCCCGCGCGTCCTGCGGATCGCGCAATTGCAATGGCGCGCCGTCGAACAGCAGTTCGCCCTGATCGGCCCGGTAGACGCCTGAAAGGATCTTGATCAACGTAGACTTGCCCGCACCGTTGTCGCCGGCAAGTGCCAGCACCTCGCCCGGCAACAGCTGCAACGACACATGCCTGAGCGCCTCCACACCGCCAAAGCGGATCGAGACGTCGCGCACCTCCAGGATCGGCGTGGTCATTGGGCGCCTCCGAGACGGTCCTTGTATTGATCGATCAGTACCGACAGGATGATGACGATGCCCACCACGATGAATTGCCAGAACGCGTTGACGTCGATAAACACCAGTCCGAACTGGATCACCGCGATGATCAGCGCGCCGATCAGCGTCCCGACGACATTGCCGGTTCCGCCGAACAGGCTCGCACCGCCGATCACCACAGCGGCGATCGAATCGAGCAGCATTGGCTCACCGGCGTTGGCGGCGCCTGCGGCAAAACGCGCGGTGTAGATGATCCCGCCGACTGCAGCGAACGCGGCGGCGATCAGATACACCACGATCAGGTGGCGTTTCACGTTGATCCCAGCCCGTACCGCCGACTGCGGATTGCCGCCGATCGCATAGGTGTACTGGCCGAAGCGCGTCTTCGAGAGCAGCAAATGCATGATCACCAGCAACACCGCGGTCAACACCACCGGCGTCCAGCCGGCGCCG
>JBEKNG010000327.1:0-6551 GCA_049523075.1 Paraburkholderia sp. | reverse complement strand
ACGCGTACCGAGATACCCTGGCCCGGCGGGTCGAGCGGCAGGTCGTAGAACATGTCGCGCGGCAGGCGCGGACGCGTCGAGGTGGTGGCGAGCTCGCGGTTGTTCAGGTCGATGATCGAGATCTTGTACTTTGCCGACAGTTCAGGCGGGATGTCGTGCTTCAGGACCCCTTCGATCGAGAACACCGCGGCGATCGAGCCAAGAAACTCGCGGTCGCGATACACCGGCGTCTGCAGCGTCAGATAGCCGTTGCCGAGGTCGTCATAGATGAGTGGCGAGTACACCTGGCGGCGCGAAGTGCGCGCGTCGTTGAAGGCGGCCTTTACAGCCTCGTCCATCTGCTCGTCGCTGGGTTTGGCGAGGCGCTGGCCGAACACCGGCAGCGCCGTATTGGGCCAGCGCGGCTGCTGCTGGCTCGTGAACCAGTTCATGTAGAGGATTTCGGGATGCCCCTGCATGATGTCCGTGGTAGACATCTGGAACGAATGAGGATCGGCGTGCCCGGCGGCGAGGTCGCGCGCGAGTGCCTGGATCTGTTCCTGCGCGCCCGTCATGGACAGGCGAATCTGTTGCTGCGCCCACGCGACGTTACGGTAGAGCGTGTCTTCCTGCTGCTGCTGCTCGCGCCGGTTCAGGCTCCACAGAATCAGGCTCATGACGACCAGAAATACCAGGATCGACAGGAGCGGCGTCAGCAAATAGGAGTTCGACCACCATGGTCCATGGTGCCAGCGGGACGGCGACGAATCCGCCGTCGTTCGGGCGGGCCGCGCCGAGCGTGCGAAAAGCCGTTCGGTCAACATGGCTGGCATTGTAGCGCAGCGTGTCGCTAGCAAATGGCGCAAAAAAGCGCTGAAGGCGCCGCTAATCGGAGCAAACTAGCCGACGTATCCAAGGAAAGGCAGCGAATCCAGGGTGCGCCGCAACAATTTTCCGCATTATGAGAAACGATCTCGTAATTCGAAAATTTTGTTGCGCAGACGGCGAACGCCTTATTACAATCGGCCCGAAGCTGCCGCGGCCGGCCCTCGTCCGCGTCGTCTGTTCAAAGAGCGTTCCTTATCCCCAGGAGACGAGCATGTCCGCTGTACCCGACGAAGTCATGAAATATGTCGCCGCCGAGAAAGACGACGATCCCCAGGAAACCGGCGAATGGCTGGAAGCGCTGGATGGCGTGATTTCTGCTGTGGGCCCTGACCGCGCCCACTATCTGATCGAAAAGCAAATCGAATTTGCTCGCGTGCACGGCGAACATCTGCCGTTCTCCGCCAACACCCCCTACATCAACACGATCCCTGTTTCGCGTCAGGCGCCGATCCCCGGCGACCAGGATATCGAACACAAGATCCGCTCGTACACGCGCTGGAACGCCATCGCGATGGTGCTGCGGGCCGGCAAGGACACGAACGTCGGCGGCCACATTGCTTCGTTCGCCTCAGCCGCCACGCTGTACGACGTCGGCTACAACCATTTCTGGCATGCGGCGTCGGACAAGCACGGCGGCGACCTGGTGTTCGTGCAGGGCCACTCGTCGCCGGGTGTGTACTCGCGCGCGTTCCTGCTCGGCCGTCTGACCGAAGACCAGCTTGACAACTTCCGTCAGGAAGTGGGCGGCGAGGGCATCTCGTCGTACCCGCATCCGTGGCTGATGCCGGACTTCTGGCAATTCCCGACCGTCTCGATGGGCCTTGGCCCGATCATGGCGATCTATCAGGCGCGTTTCATGAAGTACCTGCAGGCGCGCGGCATCACGAAGACCGAAGGCCGCAAGGTCTGGGCCTTCCTTGGCGACGGCGAAACGGATGAACCGGAATCGCTCGGCGCGATTGGCATGGCCGGCCGCGAACGCCTCGACAACCTGGTGTTCGTGATCAACTGTAACCTGCAGCGCCTCGACGGTCCGGTGCGCGGTAACGGCAAAATCATCCAGGAACTCGAAAGCGAATTCCGCGGCGCCGGCTGGAACGTCATCAAGGTGATCTGGGGCAGCCGCTGGGATGCGCTGTTCCAGCGCGACAAGTCGGGCGTGCTGATGCGCCGGATGATGGACGTCGTGGACGGCGAATATCAGACGTACAAATCGGAGTCCGGCGCGTACGTGCGCGAGCACTTCTTCAATTCGCCGGAGTTGAAGGCACTCGTTTCCGACTGGTCCGACGAAGACATCTGGAACCTGAACCGCGGCGGTCACGATCCGCACAAGATCTACGCAGCGTTCCAGGAAGCGTCGAATTCGCAGGGCCAGCCGACTGTCATCCTCGCGAAGACGATCAAGGGCTACGGCATGGGCGAAGCCGGCCAGGCCATGAACATCACCCACCAGCAGAAGAAGATGCAGGTGGATCAGCTGAAGCATTTCCGCGACCAGTTCCGTCTGCCGATCTCCGACGAAGACCTCGTCAACGTGCCGTACCTCAAGTTCGAAGAAGGTTCGAAGGAACTCGAGTACATGCGCGCTCGCCGTCAGGACCTCGGCGGCTATCTGCCGGCGCGTCGCCGGAAGGCGGAGTCGCTGCCGGTGCCGGAACTCAGCGCATTCGAGCCGCTGCTGAAGGGCACGGGCGAAGGCCGTGAGATTTCCACGACGATGGCGTTCGTGCGGATTCTCAACATCCTGCTGAAGGACAAGGCGCTCGGTAAGCGCGTCGTGCCGATCGTGCCGGACGAGTCGCGTACCTTCGGTATGGAAGGCCTGTTCCGCCAGATCGGTATCTGGAATCAGCAAGGCCAGAAGTACGTCCCGGAAGATTCCGACCAGTTGATGTTCTACCGCGAATCGGAAACGGGACAGATTCTGCAGGAAGGGATCAACGAAGCCGGCGGTATGTCGGACTGGATCGCAGCCGCGACGTCGTATTCGACGCACGGCGAGATCATGATCCCGTTCTACATCTTCTATTCGATGTTCGGCTTCCAGCGCATCGGCGATCTGGCCTGGGCGGCGGGCGACATGCGTTCGCGCGGCTTCCTGCTGGGTGGTACGGCAGGACGTACGACGCTGAACGGCGAAGGCCTGCAGCACGAAGACGGCCACTCGCTGCTGTGGGCGGCTTCGGTGCCGAACTGCATCAGCTATGACCCGACGTTCGGTTACGAACTCGCCGTCATCATGCAGGACGGTCTGCGCCGGATGGTGGCGGACCAGGAAGACGTGTACTACTACGTCACGGTGATGAACGAGAACTACGAGCACCCGGCGATTCCGCAGGGCGACAGCGTAGCCTCGGACATCATCAAGGGCATGTACTCGTTCCGTAAGGCTGAAGCCGACAAGAAGTCTCCGCGCGTTCAACTGATGGGTGCGGGCACGATCTTCAATGAAGTGATTGCTGCGGCTGACCTGCTCAAGAACGACTGGGGCGTCGCTGCCGACCTCTGGAGCGTGCCGAGCTTCACGGAACTGGCCCGCGAAGGCCACGAAGTGCAGCGCTGGAACCTGCTGCATCCGACCGAAAAGAAGAAGGTCTCGCACGTCGAAAAGCTCCTGAAGGACGCACAAGGCCCGGTCATCGCATCGACCGACTACGTGCGCGCCCTGACCGAGCAGATCCGCGCGTTCGTGCCGCAGAAGTTCGTCGTGCTGGGTACGGATGGCTACGGCCGTTCGGACACGCGTGAAAAGCTGCGTCACTTCTTCGAAGTGGACCGCTACTGGGTCACGGTTGCCGCGTTGAATGCACTGGCAGATGAAGGCACGATCGAACGCAAGGTCGTCGCCGAGGCGCTCAAGAAGTACAACCTTGATCCCGCCAAACCCAACCCGATGACCGTCTAAGGCATCATTCCCCGTGTGCCATGGCGCGCGCCTGCTCCTGATCGAAGGGGCAGGTTGCGTGCGCGGCCCAGGAGACACTAACAATGAGTCAAGCGATCGAAGTCAAGGTGCCGGACATCGGCGATTACAAGGACATTCCTGTGATCGAGGTGCTGGTGAAGGCGGGTGATACCGTCGAGAAAGAGCAGTCGCTCGTCACGCTGGAATCGGACAAGGCGACGATGGATGTGCCGAGCTCGGCTGCCGGCACTGTCAAGGAAGTGAAGGTCAAGGTGGGCGATAACGTGTCGGAAGGCTCGTTGATCGTCGTGCTGGAAGGCGCCGAAGGTGGCGCTGCGGCTGCGAAGCCCGCGGCTGCCCAGTCCAATGGTGCTGCGGCGGCCCCGGCCCCGGCTCCCGCACCGGCGCCTGCTGCCGCACCCGCACCTGCGCCTGCCGCAAGCGGCGGTGGTGTGCAGGAAGTGAAGGTGCCGGATATCGGCGACTACAAGGACATTCCCGTGATCGAGATCGCGGTGAAGGTCGGCGATCGCGTCGAGAAAGAGCAGTCACTGGTCACGCTCGAGTCCGACAAGGCGACCATGGATGTGCCAAGCTCGGCTGCCGGCGTCGTCAAGGAAGTGAAGGTCAAGGTCGGCGATAACGTGTCGGAAGGCACCGTGATCGTGGTGATCGAAGCCGAAGGCGGCGCGGCTGCCCCGGCTCCCGCACCTGCGGCCAAGCCCGTTTCCGAAAAGCCGGCCGATGCACCTGCCACGCCGAGCCCGGCACCGGCAGCACCGTCCGCGCTGGCCCAGGCGCCGGTTATTCCGGCGGGTGAAGGCGGCGAGCGCAAGGCGAGCCACGCCTCGCCGTCCGTGCGCAAGTTCGCGCGCGAACTGGGCGTCGATGTGTCGCGCGTGCAGGGCACGGGTCCGAAGGGGCGCATTACCCAGGACGACATCACCGCGTTCGTCAAGGGCGTGATGACGGGCCAGCGCGCAGCGCCGGCTGGAGCACCTGCTGCGGCAGGCGGTGGCGAGCTGAATCTGCTGCCGTGGCCGAAGATCGATTTCACCAGGTTCGGTCCGGTGGATCCGAAGCCGCTCTCGCGCATCAAGAAGATTTCGGGCGCGAACCTGCATCGCAACTGGGTCATGATTCCGCACGTCACCAACAACGACGAAGCGGATATCACGGACCTCGAAGCGCTGCGTGTGCAACTGAACAAGGAACACGAAAAGGCCGGCGTGAAGTTCACGATGCTGGCGTTTGTGATCAAGGCCGTGGTGTCTGCCTTGAAGAAGTTTCCGACGTTCAATGCCAGCCTCGATGGCGACAACCTCGTGTTCAAGCAGTATTACCACGTGGGGTTTGCTGCTGATACGCCGAACGGCCTGGTTGTGCCGGTGATTCGCGATGCGGATAAGAAGGGCCTGGTGGATATTGCCAAGGAGATGGCTGAGCTTTCCAAGGCTGCTCGTGAGGGCAAGCTGAAGCCGGATCAGATGCAAGGTGGGTGCTTCTCTATCTCCTCGCTGGGCGGGATTGGCGGGACTCACTTCACGCCGATTATCAATGCGCCTGAAGTTGCCATTCTCGGTCTTTCCCGTAGCGCTATGAAGCCGGTTTGGGACGGGAAGCAGTTTGTGCCTCGTCTGACCATGCCGCTGTCTTTGTCGTATGACCATCGGGTCGTTGACGGGGCCGAAGCCGCTCGCTTCAATGCGTATCTGGGTGCGATTCTTGCCGATTTTCGGCGTGTGATTCTGTGATCGAGTGATCTGGTTTTCGCCGCAGGGGCGTGGATGTCTTGTCGTTTGGTTATCCACGTCCCTCGCTGAACTTGCCTTCATGTCGGTCTATTAGCGTCGCCCCTGTGCGGGGCGGCACCTACTTTTCTTTGCACCCCAAGGGTACTTCCTTCGGGGCGTCTTCCAAAGAAAAGTAGGCAAAAGAAAGGCGCGTCCTTGGGCGGACGGCAAAGGACGTTTCTGTCCAGGTCGTTGCCAGCTTTTAGGCCTGAATTTAGCGGGTTGTTCGCGGCGTTCCGTCATCAACGCGATCAATAAGAGAAGGGGACACTATGAGTCTCGTCGAAGTGAAGGTGCCGGACATCGGTGATTTCAAGGATGTCGACGTCATCGAAGTCAATATCAAGCCGGGCGACGTCATCGAGAACGAACAAGCTCTCATGACGCTCGAGTCGGATAAGGCTTCCATCGAAGTGCCCAGCGATACCGCCGGCACTGTCAAGGAAGTCCGCGTCAAGGCAGGTGATAAGGTGTCTCAAGGGACCATCATCGCGCTCGTCGAATCGTCGGCGGACGCGGCTCCGGCCAAAGATGCACCTAAGGCTCCCGCGAAAGAGCCCGAAAAAGCGCCCGCCACTCAGGCGGAAGCTAAACCGCAAGCCGCAGCTGCTGCGCCTAAGGCTGCTGCTCCGGCTCCGCAAGCCGGCAGCTTCTCCGGTAACGCCGACATCGAATGCGAGATGCTCGTGCTCGGCTCGGGTCCCGGTGGTTACTCCGCTGCGTTCCGCTCGGCGGATCTGGGTATGAAGACCGTGCTGGTCGAGCGCTATGCGACGCTCGGCGGTGTCTGTCTGAACGTGGGCTGTATTCCGTCCAAGGCGCTGTTGCACACGGCTCTCGTGATCGACGAGGCCGATGCGCTCGGTGCTCATGGCATCACTTTCGGCAAGCCGCAGATCGATCTCGACAAGCTGCGTGACTTCAAGTCCGGCGTCGTCAAGAAGCTAACCAGCGGTCTCGCCGGCATGGCCAAGGCGCGTAAG
>JBEKNG010000326.1:0-6557 GCA_049523075.1 Paraburkholderia sp. | reverse complement strand
GCCGACGTGCTCGCGCGACGCGAGGCTGGCGACCAGGCCGGCGCGCAGCAGGTCGTGCTCGATTCCGCCGGACCGGCCTTCGTCGAATGGCTCAATGACGTGAACAGCTTCATCGATCTCGAAGAGAAGCTAAACCAGATACAGGCGCACACGGCGCGTGAAGTCGGCCGCACGTTCGAGTTTCTGATGGTCGCGCTCACGGCTGCGGCAATCGCAATCGGCGCCGCCATTGCGTGGCTCATCACGCGCCACATCACGAAGGCGCTCGGCGGCGAACCCGACGATGTACGCCGGCTTGCCGATGCGATCCGGGAAGGCTCGCTTGTCCACGAGGTGCACGTACGGCCCGGTGACACCGATAGCATTCTCGCGACGATGGACCGCATGCGAAACGCGTTGCGCGAGGTCGTCGAAGGCGTGCGCATGCATGCCGACAGTGTGCTCAGCGCCAGCCTGCAAATCTCGCATGGCAACGCCGATCTGTCGACCCGCACCGAATCGCAGTCAGCGTCGATCGAAGAAACATCTGCCTCGATGGAGCAATTGACGGACACAGTGCGACAGAACACCTCGAGCGCGAAGGAAGCGAGTGGGCTAGCCACGACGGCCGAGGACGTCGCTGCGCGCGGCAGCGACAGCATGCGTGAGGTCGTGGAAACGATGGACGGCATCTCGACCGCCTCGGCCAGGATTGGCGACATCATCTCCGTCATTGAAGGCATCGCGTTCCAGACCAACATTCTCGCGCTCAACGCGGCCGTCGAGGCGGCGCGAGCCGGCACCCAGGGACGCGGCTTCGCGGTCGTCGCGAGCGAGGTCCGTTCGCTCGCACAACGCGCGGCGAGCGCAGCGAAGGAGATCAAGGAACTGATCGAAGACTCCGCGCAACGCGTGCATGCGGGATCGAAAAAGGTGCGCGACGCCGGCGTGACGATGGATGAGATCCTGCGCACGGTGCGCCAGGTCAACCAGCTCATGGGCGAGATCTCGGAGGCTTCTGATGTGCAGAACGACGGCATCGAGCAGGTGGGACGCGCAATTGCGCACATCGACGACGCAACGCTCCAGAACGCCGCGCTCGTGGAGCAGGCCGCAGCAGCAGCCGACACGCTGAAGGAGCAGGCGCACGCGCTGCATGGCGCAGTCGCGGTGTTCCGTGTCGGTGACGCCGCCAACAGCGAGATCCGCGACGCAGCGTGAGCCCTGAAAGCCGATCGCCGCAGACAGGCGGTAAAAACCAATCGCATAACCGGAACCAGTATGAAGCGTGAACAGCAGTCCTTTAACCAATCTGAATACGACCTCCCGGACCAGCCTGGTGATGATGCACCCGAGATTCTGACAAGACTGCTCGGGAAGGCAGACGTAACGATCGACGGAGACCGTGGTTGGGACATTCGAGTCTACGATCCGGAAGTCTACAAACGCGTATTTTCAAGTTGGTCGCTTGGCCTCGGCGAGTCATACATGGATGGCCAGTGGGATTGCGAGCAGCTCGACGAACTGTTCACCAGGTTGCTCCGTACGGATATTGATTCGGCAGCGGTCGGTATCGCGAAGTTCCGACTCGTCTTTGAGCATCTCCGTCACCGCCTGTTTAACCTGCAATCGAGCGACCGTGCGTTCCAGGTGGGCGAGCGCCACTACGACGCGGGCAATGATGTATTCGAGGCAATGCTGGACAGTCGCATGATCTATTCATGCGGTTACTGGGAAAACGCCACGAATCTGGAGCAAGCTCAGTTTGACAAGCTTGACATGATTTGTCGCAAGCTGAAACTGCGCGCTGGAGAGACGCTACTCGATATCGGTTGCGGCTGGGGCGGACTCGCCAGGTTCGCCGCCGAACGATATGGAGTACACGTCACCGGCGTCACAGTCTCGAAGGAGCAACTGGCGCTGGCCCAGGAGCGTTGCAAAGGACTGCCGATCAGGCTGATCCTTCAGGATTATCGCGAGCTACAAGGGCGCTTTGACAAGATCGTCTCTGTCGGTATGTTCGAGCATGTAGGGCTCAAGAATTACGAGACCTATTTCGATACCGCCAAGCGCCTGCTGGCGCCCGAAGGTCTGTTCCTGCTGCATTCAATCGGCCTGGCGTCGACCAGCCAGGGAACCGACCCCTGGATCGACAAGTACATTTTCCCGAACGGGAAGCTTCCTTCAGCCAAGGAAATCGCCGAGGCCATCGAAGGGCGTTTCATCATCGAGGACTGGCATAACTTTGGCCAGGACTACGACCGCACCCTGATGGCATGGTGGGATCGGTTCAACGAGGCGTGGCCACGTCTCCAGTCACGCTATAACAGGCGTTTCTATCTCATGTGGAAATACTATCTGCTTTGCTGTGCGGGGTTTTTCCGGTCGCGGCAAGGTCAGCTCTGGCAACTCGTGCTAACCCATGACGGACGCGCTGAAACCTATCGGTCCGTCAGGTAGTTCAAAAAGCCGCTCGACGTCCGTTAAATTGACTATGGTGGGTAACTTGACATGCTGAACGAACTTCACAAAGTGGATGTGCTCGACGGCTCCGGCCCAGACACCGCAGTTCTCCTTATTAATCTCGGAACACCCGACGACGCTACCCCCAAGGACGTCAGCCGGTACCTTGCAGAGTTTCTCTCTGACCCTCGCGTGGTAGAGCTGCCGCAGTGGCTGTGGCAGCCAATCTTGCACGGAATCGTGCTGCCGTTGCGCAGTCGCGCTTCGGCGAAGAAATATCAATCCGTCTGGATGCCGGGCGGCTCCCCTCTGCGGGTCTATACAGAACGCCAGGCCTATGCGCTCAGATCGTGGCTCCGCGAACGAGGCCAGGACGTTCTCGTGGACTACGCGATGCGCTACGGGTCCCCCTCGATTGCTGACGCATTGAGTCTGCTTCAGGCGAACGGCGCGAAGCGAATCATTCTGATGCCGATGTACCCTCAATATGCGGCGTCGACAACAGCAACGGCCTTCGACAAGGCAGCTCAGGCGCTCTCCAGGATTCGTCACCAGCCGGAGATCCGGTTCGTCAAGCAGTACTACGACCACCCGGGATATATCGCATCGCTCAAGGAACAGGTAGAACAATATTGGGCGCATAACGGCCGACCTCACTTTGCGGCTGGAGATCAGCTCGTGCTCAGTTTCCACGGGCTGCCGGCAAGGTCTGCTGACCTTGGCGACCCGTACTACCAACAATGCCTCGAAACGGGTTATCTGTTGCGCACAGCACTCAATCTCGACGAAGAAAGCTGTCGGGTGACGTTCCAGTCTCAATTCGGCTATCAGGAATGGCTAAAGCCTCACACCGACCAGTTGCTGGCAGAACTTGGGACAATCGGAACAGGCCGCGTCGATGTCTTTTGCCCGGGTTTCACCGCTGACTGCATTGAAACGATCGAAGAGATAGGCATGGAGGGGCGCGACACGTTCCTGAAATACGGGGGTGGGGAGTTCCATCGAATCGAATGCGTCAACGCGTCTCCCGGTTTTATTAGTTCGATCGGGGAAATCTGTCTTGAGAACCTAGTTGGATGGCGGAATCCTGATTCCGAAAGGAGCGGTGACAAGGTTCTGGCACAGGCCGCTTGACACCTGGCGTGTTGGGTAGCCCGCGCGGTCAACGTGCCGCACGGCAAAATCGTTGCCTCGAAACTTATGGATTGCCTTGGCGACACCAAAAAGCGCAATTTAATTAAACAAAACCTGCCAACGGTCGATAACCAGTTGAGCCGTCTCCCCTTATACGGCTGGACTAAACATGCTTGGCACATACAACTTCTGGCTGGTGGCGGTATCGTTCATCGTCGCGGCGCTTGCGTCGTACACCGCCCTCGACCTGACTGGACGCATCGCGGTGCTGGAGTCGTCACGACTGCGGCATGCCTGGCTAGCCGGTGGCGCAGCCGCGATGGGTGTCGGCATCTGGTCAATGCATTTCATCGCCATGCTGGCGCTGTCGTTGCCGATTCCACTCGGCTACGATTTCGCGTTGACGGGCGACTCGCTCGCCATCGCGGTGGTGGTGTCGTATTTCGCGCTTTTCGTCACCACGCGTGCGCAACTCACGCCATCCCGTCTCGTGGTCGGCAGCGTGCTGATGGGACTCGGCATTGCCGGGATGCACTACACCGGCATGGCGGCCATGCGCATGCATCCCAGTGCCGATTACCGGCCGGCGTGGTTCGCCGCGTCGCTTGGCATTGCGATCGCCGCCTCGATGGCCGCTCTGCTGATCGCTCGCAGGCTGCGCGATGATGCCGGACAGCACGTCAAACGGATCCGCTTCGGCGCGGCACTGATCATGGCAGTGGCCATCAGCGGCATGCACTATGCCGGCATGATGGCGGCCGATTTTCCCGCTGGCGCCATTTGCGGCGCAGCCAAGGGCGTCAACACCGAGTGGCTCGCCACGGCGGTGACCCTCTTCACCTTCTCGATCCTGATCGTCACGCTGATGCTGTCGCGCTTCGATGCACGCACAACCTTCCTGGTGAGCGCCGTGTCGAACCTGAACGGACAGATCGTGCGCCTCGCCACGCTCGACACGCTGACCGGCCTGCCGAACCGCGCAACCCTCACCGAGCGGATCGGATCGGCGATCGAGTTGGCGCGCCGCCGCCACAACGTGTTCGCAATCCTGTTCATGGATCTGGACGGCTTCAAGACTATCAACGACTCGCTCGGACATTCGGCCGGTGATCAGGTGCTCGCCGCTTTTGCGCAGCGGCTGCAGGCCTGCGTCCGCGCCACCGACACGGTGGCGCGGTTGGGTGGCGACGAATTCGTGGTGTTGTCGGAAAATCTGGTCGCGCGGCAGGACGCGGGCCTGATCGCTGAAGGCGTCCTGGAACGGATGCGCGAGGGGGTGTGGAGCGACAACGAGCCGTTGCAGGTCATGCCGAGTATCGGCATTGCGCTGTTCCCGCAGGACGGCGACAGCGTCGAGACGCTGCTCAAGCACGCGGACGCCGCGATGTATGAAGCCAAGCGCGCGGGCCGCAGCACTTATCGCTTCTTCGAGACGAGCATGAACGAAGCGGCCACGCGCACGCTGCAAATCCAGCACGCGCTGCACGAGGCGCTCGGCGCGGGCTATTTCACGCTGCATTTTCAGCCCAAATTTCGCGGTGACAGCAACGATCTGGCAGGAGCAGAGGCGCTGATCCGCCTCAACCATCCGCTGCTCGGCGTGCTGGCGCCGCTGGAGTTCATCCCGATTGCCGAACGCTCCGGCCAGATCGTGCAGATCGGCTACTGGGTGGTGCGCGAGACCTGTCGGCAAATCCGCCGCTGGGTCGACGCCGGGCTGCCGTCGATGAAGGTCGCGATCAACCTCTCGCCGCGTCAGCTATCGCAGCCGAATCTGGTCGCCACCGTGCTCGAAATCGTACGGGCCGAACAGGTGAATTGCGACCGGATCATGTTCGAGATCACCGAAACCGTCGCCATGCAGGACGCGCCCCGGACCATCGAGATGATCCACGAATTTCAGACCAACGGCTTTGAGATCGCCATCGACGATTTCGGCACCGGCTATTCGAGCCTCGCCTACCTGCAACGCTTCCGCGTCAAGCAGTTAAAGATCGACCGCTTTTTTACCAACGGCCTCGATGACCATGGTCCGGAAGGTACGGCGATCGTATCCGCGATCATCGCGCTAGCGCATTCGCTCGACATGGACGTGGTGGCCGAAGGCGTCGAGACCGCATCGCAACTCGGCAAGCTCAAAGCGATGATGTGCGACGAGATGCAGGGCTTTCTGCTTGGCAAGCCGCTCGAGCCGGATGCCTTCAGCGCCTTGCTGAAGGCACGCATGGAGGTGGCGTAGGCCAAGGTCCGGCGCAAATCTCTCCCGAACGATGCTTCGCAGCGGCCCAATCCGCTCACACCAACTGCGGTTCCGGTTCACCCGCGTCACGGCCGATCAACGTAGGTGCGAGCGCCAGATCGCGCCGCGTCAGCTTGCCATCCACCGACGCGCCACAATCCATGCGCAGTTGCTGGTAATGGATGTTGCCGGTCACATGCGCGTCGGGCTGCAGTTCGACGAAATGATCGGCAATCACATCGCCGACGATCTTGCCGTTCACCACCACGTCATAACCATGCACATTGCCCTCGATCGAGCCCCGGTCGCTCAGGACGAGCAACGTCTGCGCGCCCGCCTTGCCGATGACGTTGCCGTGCACGTGGCCGTCCATGCGCAGACCCTCGCTGAATTCGAGGTCGCCGGTAATGCGCACGTCGTGGGCGATCAGGGTGGCGAGCTTGGTGTGCTGGATGCTCGTGGTTTTCTTCTTGCTGAACATAAATAATCTCTAACTGATGAATGGAACTGTTCGTCGCATCCTGCGTGACCGGGCGACGAACCGGATTGATGGGTCACCCGCGGGCAACCTCCCCGCCAACCGCTTTCCGTGACATGGTCAGCGGCGCTTCTGGCTCTGGCCGCGTAAAAACAGCAATTCGGTATTCAGACGGCCGACTTCGGCGGCTGAGGCGTCGGCGGCCTTCTGGACGGCGGCGCGAGCCGTGGACTCCTGTGCCAGCGCGCGCCGGGTGCGTTCGAG
>JBEKNG010000325.1:0-6559 GCA_049523075.1 Paraburkholderia sp. | reverse complement strand
ACCGGCGTTGCACATAGATCAAGGCCCAGGCGCATAGGCCCCAGCCGGCTAGCATCGCCGCCATGTCGAGCAGGATCTTGCCGAAGCTCTCGGGGCCCTGGCTCGTGACAATCGTAAATAACTCGTTGCCGGCTGCGTTGAAGCGCCCGGCCCAATAACGCAGCGGCGTGCGGCCCTCATGCACGCCAGACTCGAACGAAGCGATCCCCGACGCGATTGCGCCTAGCAAACCGGGATTCGGCTGCGCAGGCGGCGCCGGCGCGACTGTACGGCTAACGTCGCGGAGCTTCTTGAGCTGGGCGACAAGCGCCGTGCGCTGGCGATCGTTGTCGAGCGTCGAGATCACGCTGTCGAGCGAGTGGGCGAGTTCCGCCTGGCTCGCGGGCGACGGCGCGGATGCCGCTTCAGCGGCCGATGCCGCGTCAGACGCGGGCGTTGCCGTCGCGCTGTTGATCAGACTCTGCAGCGCTGGAATCACCGGCGTCGGGCCAGCCGCATAGGCGAGTCCGGGCATCGATGCGAAGCACGCCAGCACGATCAACCACACGCACAGCGGCCAGGCGAGCGCCGACGGCCGCACGCGCGCAGCGCGGTTATGCCGGGGGTCAGAATCCAGATGACGGGAAAATTGAAATGCAGTGCGAAACGCCGGTGGCTCGCCGGTAGACGGCGCAGCCCCGGACTCACACCGCTTTTGGCATGACTTCATGGCAATCCGTAGCAAAACGGGAGACGCCAAGTGTAGCCGCACTTGCCGCGGCAGCGCATGTACATGCGTAACGGAATGTTAGGACGCTTGCGCGTCCCGATGGGATGTGACGACCCGCGATGCAAGTGGCTAGGCGCACCAGGCCGCCCAGCCCTGCAGCGGGCCAATCAATCTCCGTCCGTCCGGATCAGTAAGCGACCGTCGCGATCTTGCGGATGAAACGGCCCTGCTCCAGTTCATCGACAAACGCGACAGCGTAGTCTTCCGCCGAAATGCGGCTGTTGCCGCTGGGGTCGGCCAGCAGTGTGTCGGCGCCCGTGCGGAACACGCCAGTGCGCTCGCCGGGTGCGATCACTGCGGCCGGTGCAAAGAAGGTCCAGTCGAGATCGCTCAGCGTACGGTAATAGGTGAGCGCGTCGCGATGTGCCAGCGCTACCGGCTTATAAGCGTCCGGAAAACCCTCTGTGTCGACCAGTTGCTTGCCGGGCGCCACTTCTCTGCACCTCTGCGCTTCTGCTCGAAGCAGCGTGCTGCCGATGCATGACCGTTACCGCCCTATCCTGGCGGGCGCCGCTTGCGTTCGCGCTGGCGCTCGGCCTTGACCAGGTCACCGGTCGCATCCGCCAGCGTGCGGCCCGCGAGTGACGCCTCCACGGCCTGCTGCGCTTCACCAATGATGCCACGCAGCACACCCTGAATATTGCGCCCCACCATGCAAGCCGGATTCGGCTCCTCGCGATGCAGCGCGAACAGTTGCGCATCGTCGACGGCGTGGTACACCTCCAGCAACGTGATCTGCTCAGCCGGCCGCGCCAGCAGCGCGCCGCCGCCCGCGCCGAGTTGCGACGTGGTGAGCCCTGCGTCGGCGAGCATCGTCAACAGACGGCGGATCAGCGCAGGATTGGTATTGACGCTGCCCGCAATCACGTCCGATGAAAGCGGCGCGCCTTCCTGTAGCGACAACAACGCGAGAACATGGACCGCAAAGGCAAACCGGCTACTCGTATTCAAAACGCGCCTGCCCGGCAACAACAATATGCAACCATAGCAATTACACTTAATCGCGCGGTCAGACCCACGCTGTTGAACCCGGTTTAACGTGCCACAGTTGCGCAACTGCGGCACGAACCCTCAGCGTCATTTGTCCATCTGCTTTTGTGCGTCGCTGCTGTCGCTATCGCTATCGCTCGACGCAGCGGATGCGGACGAAGCCGCCGTGGTGTCGGACCACTGTTGCAGCTTGCGTCCCGCTGTCTGCAGGCCGGCACCGGTCAGCGACGCCGCCTTGTCGAGCTCCACGCTGGTCTCGCTGGCAGCGCTCTGCAGATTGGCTTGTGCGCCCGACGCGAGCGCGGACGGATCGACGGTAATGGTCGGCGCAGAAGACGCCGATTCGATGTTCTGTTTCGCCGTGTCGACCTGCTGGCCGACGTAGCTCGCGGCCTGGTCGAGCGACTGCCCCGCTTGTTGCGCGGCATCATCCATCTTGCCGGCAAGCTGGCCTGCTGAGGCGTTATTTTTCTGGCACGCGGTCAGCGCGCCGAGCAGGATCCCGGCGAAGACAAGGCGGCGAACGAGAGGGCGGTGGTTGAATGAAGTCATTATGGAATCTGAGCCGCGGCAAGCGGCTTCCGCATACGTAAACAATCCCATGATACGCCTAGGCGCTGCGCAGCCTGCACTTCAGGCAGACAGCGCCCCGCAGGAGACGCTGCGCGCAGCGCAAGCGACGCACGCACGTACGCACGTACAGACGCCGGAGCCCGGCGCACCCATCGTCGCTGTGCTGTCAAACACGTTGGGGTAGACTCGCTAAACGTTCGATGTGTTCCGCAGTTCAACAGGAGGCATACGATGGCAGCAAAGAAGATTCTGTTCCTGACCGGCGATTTCGCCGAGGATTACGAAACAATGGTGCCCTTTCAGGCACTCCAGGCCGTCGGCCATGTGGTTGACGCGGTGTGTCCCGGCAAATCGGCCGGCGAGCGCATCAAGACGGCCATTCACGATTTCGAAGGCGACCAGACTTACACGGAAAAGCCCGGCCACCAGTTCACCCTGAACGCGACCTTCGACGACGTCGACCCCGGCCAGTACGACGCGTTGGCAATCGCCGGCGGCCGTGCGCCCGAATATCTGCGGCTGAACCGGAGAGTGATCGATATCGTGCGCCAGTTCGCGGAACAGCGTAAGCCGATTGCCGCGGTCTGCCATGCGGCCCAACTGCTGGCCGCTGCCGACGTGATTCGCGGCAAGCGAATTGCCGCTTATCCCGCCTGCGCGCCGGAGGTGAAGCTCGCGGGCGGCGAGTACGCCGACATTCCGGTCGACGCGGCCATTACCGATGCCAACTTCGTCACCGCGCCCGCCTGGCCGGCGCATCCTGAATGGCTGCGGCAATTCCTCGTGCTACTCGGCACGCGCATCGAGCTCTGAGCTTCCCTCACACGTCGGGTCGCCGCACAGGCGCCCGACGCGTCGTCTTTCCCCCAAAATCCACCCGCGAGACCACGCCTCAACGCAGGCACATTTGCGCGTATTTCCCTATCGCAGCCGCCCCGCTTCATTTGAGACTAGTCCGATAGTCCATAACGAACAGTTTTCCTATAGTCGACGGTTGACTTTGGAGCACCTTTCGATGGAACTGACAGACTGGATCGTCATTCTCGCGATCACACTCATTGCGATCGCTTTCTTTTGCGGCCGCGCACCGGCCCGCTGGTCGCTTGAGAACCGCGCGCGCCGCTTCACCGGTACTCGCCTGCTCGTGCAGGCTGCGTTCTCGCTGTGGGCTGCACTGCTGATCCTGGTACGCGGCCTGTTCGCGCTGGACGGCCTGCTGGGCATGCGCCCCGCGCCGCACACGGTTATTCTGGGCGCAGCCATCCTGGTCGCGTTCGGCTGCTACTGGTCGATTCGCGCCAGCAAGCTGTTGAAGCCGCGCCGGCTCTTCACCGCGTACTAATTCCCGCGGCACCTGGCGCCAGCATCTCGGGCTCTGCGTGCGACGCACGAATCTCCGCTTCCGGCAGCGAGAAATAGAACGTCGTGCCGACCCCTTCGGTCGACTCCGCCCAGACGCGGCCACCATGCCGCTCGACTACGCGGCGCACGAGCGCCAGCCCGATCCCCTCGCCCGTTGCGACGTTGCCGTGCAAGCGCTGAAACGCGTTGAACAGACGCGAAATGGCGACAGCCGGAATACCAAGCCCGTTGTCTTTCACATAGAAGATGCGTAACGAGTGAACGCCGGGCGGCGCCGGCGTCGTACCGATTTCGACGCGCCCGTCGCGCGATGCATCGAGGTAGTTGATCGCATTGCCCACCAGGTTCGCAAATACCTGCTCGAGCGCAGTCGGATCGCCCCACACCGACGGCAGATCGTGGACGACCACGCGCGCCCGGCGCGCCCGGATCGACACTTGCATCGCATCGATCACACGCTGGACGATGTCGCGCACATGCACCTGCTGGCGGCGATACTCGACGCGGCCAACGCGCGAGAGCCGCAACAGCGCGTCGATGATGTGAGAAGCGCGCAGCACCGCGGTTTGCAGGTAATGCAGGGCCTCGCCGATATCTTCGTCGACCAGTTGCTCGATATGTTGCCGCCTTACGGGTGTGAGCGACGACTGCCGGACCGCCGCGCGCAGATCGTCGCAGGCATGAATCAGTTCCTTCGAGAAACCCTGCAGGTTGACGAGCGGCGCGCGCAGATCGTGCGACACGCTGTAGATGAACATCTCGTTTTCCTGGGTCTGCTGACGCAGCGTCTCGTTGATGGCCGCCAGCTCATTGGCGCGGCGCGCGAGATCAGCCTGGAAACGCGCCTGGATGCGCTCCGCCTCGAGCAAGCGCCGGCTCGTCTCGTGCAGCGTGTGATCGAGCCGGGCGATTTCATCGGAGCCATGGTCGATCGGCGCGAGCGGTTCATTGCTGGCGAGCCGTCCGGCGTTGTCGGAGAGCTGCGCCAGCCGCCCGCGCACGCCGCGTGTAAAAAGCCACACGGCCAGCGCAACAAACAGCAGCGAGCCGAGCACGGCGGCCACCACCAGGACCTGCTGCCGCTCGCGCGCAGCTTCGGCTTCGGTCGAACGTTGGGCGTCGAGGAGGCGCTCCTCATTCTGGAATGCCGCGATCTGGGCACGGAAACGGTCGAGCACATCGGTACTCGCCAGCTCGCTGAACCGTTCGATGACGTCGCGCCGGCGCCCGGAATGCAACAGGTCCTGCACGCGGTCCGACCATTGCCGGTACGCCTGCACCGATTGGCGGATCTGCACCGCGCGTTCCACCTGCACAGGATTGTCGGCCACGAGATCGGCCAACTGGTCGATGCGCCGGTCAATGTCGATCCACAGCGCCACGGGCGTCGTGACGTCGGCGTCGTTGCTGAGCACGGCGCCACGCAAACGCACCGAGTCCAGCAGCACCGGCTCCAGAATCGCCGTGGTCTGGCGCAGCACGTCCTCACTGTGGGTCGCCCAGCGCTCCGCCTGAGCGGCATCCACCTGTGCCTTGACCAGCCCCGACAGGAGGGCGAGTTCGAATACGGCAGGAATCGCGATCAGCAACAGCCCTTTGGTTGTCAGTCTCATGCGTACGCGAAGGAGTTCAGGAGCCCGGCAGGCCGCGCAGGGGACAGTACATTATGTCGGCGTTCGTCCTGGATGACAAAGGCCGTCAGCGTGGCGGGGCGCCCGTCTGCGCGGTATCGCTCACGCCGCGCCGGTTGCCACGACACGCCGTATGCGCGGTGCATTGACCGCGCTCGCCCCCTCGGCCTGGCCACCTGTCCCCACATCATTTTGGTCGATGATAAAATCGCGCGCTGGAGATGGCATTCTCCTTTAACCGCCCGCGTAGGGCTGATGATGCCTGCATGCCCGGATGATTGCGGATACAACATGTCTGCGTTCACCCCGGTTTGTCGACCTTGCGGCTTGGCCAGGCGTCCTTTCATGTATTTATCGATTCTTGCAGTGGGTATTGGCGGTGCATTGGGTTCACTGTTCCGCTGGTTTCTCGGTATCCGTCTGAACGGGGTGTTTCCTGCCCTGCCGCTCGGCACGCTTGCCGCCAACGTGATTGCCGGCTACGTAATCGGCGTGGCCGTGGCTTTTTTTGCCCGCTTGCCGGAGCTCGCGCCCGAGTGGCGGCTCTTCGTCATTACCGGACTGATGGGCGGCCTGTCCACGTTTTCGACCTTCTCTGCCGAAGTCGTACAGCGCTTGCAGGACGGCCGTTTCGGTTGGGCGGCAGGCGAAATTGCCATCCACGTGTCGACTTCGCTAATCATGACGGTGCTTGGAATTGCAACCGTATCGCTCGTGTCGCGCTAATCCATGGGAAGCCCATTTCTTACGATTCGTTAGCATCTGTGCTTCCTGTCGGCTGGGTGCCGACAATTGAAAAGTAACGAATTCTGGTGCCGGGTTATTCCATTCGCCTAAAAAAATTTAACGCTGTCAAATTTTATGAATGCCGCATGGTGCGGTCATCGTTGCTTAAGACTTCGTATGGCGAGCGTCTTATATGCCCTTGGCAGAAGTAGAGGTGAAGACGTGGTGCAATGAGCTGCGACACGCAAGCCGAAACATAGGCACAAGTATTTGATAAGCAAAACTAATTGTCGACGGTGTGGCGTCGCCGATGTAATCCGACTGTTGAGTGCGGCGGCTTCCGGTGGGAGGTCGCGCGTATTTCGCCGATCGAGCAGACTTTGTTGTGCGCCGATAGCACGAAAAAAAAGGCGTCACGTGACCGTGACGCCTTAAAAAGTTCTAGCCATTCCGAGGGCCGTGCTAGAACCTGAGAGAGGGGATTCGAAAGTGTCGCCTGATGGCGCCA
>JBEKNG010000324.1:0-6583 GCA_049523075.1 Paraburkholderia sp. | reverse complement strand
CAAGATCGATCTGCTGCCGCATCTGAACTTCGACCTGGCGCGTTGCGTCGAGTACGCGCGGCGCGTCAATCCGGCCATCGAAATCCTGCAGGTATCGGCGCAGACCGGCGAGGGGATGGACGCCTGGTACGCGTGGCTGCGCTCGCACAGCGCAGACCTGGCACGGATGAGATCCGCGCAGACTGGCTAAGCGCAACATGCGCAGGGGCACCGCGCCGTGGAGGCTCGACTGAACAAGCGGCCGCCCGGAAGCACACGCGAGTGGACACGACCGGCCCACTGCGACCTCAGTCCTCAGTCCCAACGGTGCCACCCCCACTTCATCTGATGCACTTTCATACCAATTGACAACATATGTTGTTAAGGCGTATAAATTCGGATCGAATGTTGAATCGATGCCATGGGTACCGACGGCATCCTTCACTTTGCTGCACCGGGGAGCAGGTTAATGGCTGCCATCCCAGTGCGGCACGAGGACAAACAGGGTTTGAACGAGGCATAACCATCGATGCAGGAATGGAATCTTTTCCGTGTTACCGGCCGCCCGGATGACATCGGATACCGGTTGGGTGAGCTGGCGCGGCCAGGCATGGCCGCGTACATGCAGCAAAGCGCCGCATGGCAACGGGTTAGCCGTTGGCGCGGCCACCCATTTGTGGCGGCACTGCGCCGTGCGGCTGAAACCCATTTTCCCGCGCTGGTAGCAGAGCTCGAGGGCATGGCCGCAGGCCTTGCATGGCCACTAGAAGACGTGTTTCTATGGAATTGCCGTGGTGAGCTGATCCACAACGCGCCGGACGGCTGCACGACGCTCGCGGCTGTTTCAGACAACGCGCGTTTCATTGCGCACAACGAGGACGGCGATCCGTACCTGCGCGAACGCTGCTTTCTCGTGGACGTTCAGCCCACTGGCAAGCCGGGCTTTGTGAGTTTCTACTATCCAGGCTCACTACCTGGACATACCTTTGCGGTCAATCGCGCCGGCCTTGTGCAGGCCATCAACAGTTTGCGCATCCAGACACCGGCGGTGGGCGTGCCGCGCATGATTCTCGCACGCGCCGTGCTCGATACGAGCTCGCTCGACGAAGCCGCCACGCTCTTGAGCGACGCGCCGCGTGCCAGCGGCTTTCATCACACGCTGGGGTGCGTGTGCGACACCCGCCTGTTGAGTATCGAGGCATCCGTACAGCGCTGCTCGGTCGTCGCTGATGCGCCGCGGTTCGGTCATGCGAATCATATGATTCACGAAGGCTGCGACGGCGAAATGCAAATCGTGACTGACTCGTCGCGTGACCGCCAGGCGCGAGTCGATGCTTTGCTGCCGGCGCTTCGCACGCCGGTCGCAGATGACGGATTGCTGCGCGTACTGCGAGATCGGGCGCCCACTGGCCTGCCTATTTACCGTGACGATCCGCGCGATCCCGACGACGAAAACACCTTGGCCACTGCACTGTTTCGCATCGAAAAAGACGGCGTCGCGATGCAGATCTATCGGCAAGGGCATTGCGCCTTCGACACATTCATTTCTTTGGCGGCGCGTTCGAACGCCGCCTTCTGACCGCGATTACCGATGAGGAAACCTATGTCCACCGTGTTTCATCGTGCACCGAAGCAAACGCTGCCGGTCGCCGTAGCGGGCGACGGCATCGAGATTATCGACTCCAACGGTAAGCGCTATATCGACGCGTCCGGTGGCGCTGCCGTCTCGTGCCTCGGCCATAGTAACCAGCGCGTGATCGACGCAATCAAGCGCCAGTCCCAGCAATTGCCGTACGCGCATACTTCGTTCTTTACGACCCACGTGGCCGAAGAACTCGCGGATCGGCTGGTGGCCTGTGCGCCGCAGGGTCTGGATCACGTGTATTTTGTCTCGGGCGGCTCGGAGGCGATTGAGGCGGCGTTGAAGCTGGCGCGCCAGTATTTCGTCGAGAAGGGCGAACCGCAGCGCTGTCATTTCATCGCACGTCGTCAGAGCTATCACGGCAATACGTTGGGAGCGCTGGCGATTGGCGGCAATGCATGGCGCCGCGAGCCGTTCCTGCCCATCCTGATCGAAGCGCATCACGTGAGCCCGTGCTACGCGTATCGCGAGCAACGCGCTGACGAAACCGAAGAGGCTTTTGCACAACGTCTTGCCGATGAGCTGGAACAGAAGATCCTCGAACTTGGCGCCGACACGGTGGCGGCTTTTGTCGCGGAGACGGTGGTCGGCGCAACCGCCGGCGCCGTGCCGCCGGTACGGGAGTATTTTCGCAAGATTCGCGCGGTCTGCGACCGCTATGGAGTGCTACTGATTCTCGATGAAATCATGTCGGGGATGGGGCGTACCGGTTATCTGTACGCTTGCGAAGAGGACGGCGTGGCCCCCGATTTGCTGACCATCGCGAAGGGTCTCGGGGCCGGTTATCAGCCGATCGGCGCGACGCTGGTCAGCAAGCGCATCTATGACACGATCGTCGGCGGATCGGGCTTTTTCCAGCACGGCCATACGTATATCGGGCACGCAACGGCGTGCGCCGCCGCACTCGAAGTTCAGCGCGTGATTGCCGAAGACAAGCTGCTGGAAAACGTTCAGGCGCGTGGCGAACAGTTGCGTGCACAACTTCGCGAGCACTATGCGCAGCATCCGCACATCGGCGATGTTCGCGGACGTGGCCTGTTCGTCGGCGTCGAGCTGGTTCGGGATCGATCCACCAAGGTCCCGTTTGATGCGAAGCTCAAACTGCATGCCGCAATCAAGCGTGAGGCGTGTGCGCGCGGCCTGATGGTGTATCCGATGGGCGGGACGGTCGACGGCAAAAGCGGCGATCATGTGCTGCTCGCGCCGCCCTTCATCTGCGCGGCGCAGGATATCGCTAATATTGTCAGCCGTCTCACCGACGCGATCGACGCTGCGCTGGTTTCAACCGGCGTACGCGCTGCAGCGTAACCGCCAGCGGGCACTTCATCATTTGCGGGAGTTTTCATGTCTGACCGTTTGCCGCGTTTTGACGCATCGAATGCTACGCCCGAACAGAAGGCCTTACTCGACGAGATCCTGTCCGGTCCGCGTGGCAACCTGAACGGCCCATTTCTCGGCTGGATTCACAGTCCGGAGCTTGCGCAGCAGGCGCAACGGCTGGGCGCATTCTGCCGCTACCGGACGGGCTTGCCGCTGCGCCTGTCGGAACTGGCGATTCTGGTGACCGCGGCACGCTGGCAGGCTCAGGCCGAGTGGTATATCCACTATCCGATCGCGCTCGAGGCGGGTGTCGCGCAAGCTGACGCGGAGGCGATCCGTCTGGGCCAACTGCCGTCTTTCGCCAAGCCCGACGATGCGCTGATCTACGCTTTTTCCAACGAACTGTATGACACGAAGCGTGTGTCCGCGGCGACCTATGCGGCCACTGTGGAGCGCTTTGGGCATGAGGTCACGATCAACCTGGTCGGCCTGCTCGGCTACTACGCGCTCGTCGCCATGACGCTGAATGTGTTCGGGATGCGTGCGCAAGGGCAGGAGACGCTGCCGTTTGCGGAGTGAAGAGGGCGGTGAGGCGGGAGCGGCTCACGTCACTCACACGAAGCACTGAACCTCAGCGATCTACGCTCCCGCCCCCAGATTCCCCAGAAAGTCCTGAGCCCGCTCCGACAAGCGCGGCGCAAGACTCAGCGCGCGGGTAGCGGCAGTGGTGACGCGCGGACGCGCGGACTTCTCCAGTTCTGCGACGGCGGACGTCAACCAGTCCGGAAACTTCTCCAGAAGCGCATCGATCAGCACAATGGCCTGCCGGCGGTCCTTGTCCGCCTTGAGGGCGTGCGATGCCGTGCGCAGGGTGCTGACGATCAGCTTGTGAAGAGCAAACCTTGCCGGGTCCGGCAGCATCACAGGGATCACGTGTTCCTTGCCGAGCACAAAGCCAGGTGCCGGGTTCGACACGAGGTACCTGAAATACGGTAACCCAGTTGCATGGGCCCGCAAGTGGGGCAGCGCCTTTGTCTCGTACGCCTCGGTGCCCGGCACGAGCAAGTCCACCTTGAGGGGCTGTCCACGCGCCTTAAAGGAAGTGGAGGGCTTACGCGAGTCCAGTTCCGGCACCTCGAGAAAGGGCAGGCTGCTCTCACGCAGAATGTCCAGAAAGCTGCGCTCTTCGGGGATCGCCACGGAAATAGTGCCCGCGCTGCCGATATCGATGTCCTCGGTCCGGTAGTTGGCCGGCAGCCGAACGCCGAGGCTGTTTAGCAGCGAGCCGAATGCATGGGAGCCGACCAGCACGCCGCCGTGCCCGAAGATCCCGGCGTTGAAGAGCGTGGCGATGGTGAGCGCCGAAGAGTTATCGGCAGCCGCAAAACCGGCCTTGCGCAGAACCTGCACGTCCGCGCTCAGGGCGCGCATCTCGGCGCTTTCGAGTAGTTTCGCTTCGAGCGCGGCCTCGGTAGCCGGTTCTCCGGCGCGACCCAGCGAGGTTTCTTTGTGTTTTCCCGATGCCAGATACACCCGCCAGTACGTGTACCTTTTCCCGTCGACGGTCTTCTGTGCGGCGGAACCCGGCGAATGCAGCGGCACGCGCGATTGCGTGCCGGCCCGCTCGGTGACCGAGGAGTACAGCGTCTGGAGTGCATCGTTGTGGAAATCGGCCATGGCGAAGCGCCTCTTATACCTTAAGGTTCGATAGTAAGGTATAAAATGGCGTCCATCCAATTTATCCCTCATCATCAAATGATAAGGGATAATTGGATTCTGACGTTCTACCCCAGAGACCAGGACCGCGAAGCCGCTTCCCGACCAACTCCACTCCCACAGCCAAGGCTGGTCTGCTCACCACCCCAGCCGCACAATGGCCGACGCCGACTCCAGGAAGCGCCTATCATGAAGTCCGGTCTACGCCCGCGCCTGTCGCGCTGCGTGGCACTCTCGATCGATGTCGATGCCGCAAGAACCCGGGCGGGACCTTTGCGGCAGGCGTCATGGTTGAATGCACGGCAGCACCGGCAGGGCACAAATTGGAGAGAACGATGAAGCGCAAGGCATCAGCGGTCTGGCAAGGCGGCCTGCAGGACGGCAAGGGCACGATTTCTACTGATAGCGGGGTTCTGAAGGACACCCAGTATTCGTTTGCGACGCGTTTCGAGGACGGTATCGGCACCAATCCGGAAGAGCTGATTGCGGCTGCCCATGCCGGTTGCTTCTCCATGGCGCTATCGGCTGAACTGGGCAAAGTAGGCGTCAAGCCCGAACGCATCGGCACCACGGCCACCCTGACGCTCGACAAGGCCGACGGCGGGTTCGCCATTACCGCCGTGCACCTGGACGTCAAGGTGAAAATTCCGGGCGGCGACCGGGCTGCGTTCGAGAAAGCCACGGCGGACGCCAAGGCGGGCTGCCCGGTTTCGAAAGTGCTGAAAGCCACCATCACCATGGATGCGACGCTCGAAACCTGAGCGGCATCTAAGCGAGGCATCGCCACGCTGGCGGGTCGTTAGCATCGCCGCCTGATGCGGAAACAAGAATGGCCCGGAACGCTCCGGGCCATTCTTGTTTCAAACTTCAAACAGCAACCTGGCTGCTATTACATCGGCGGCGCGACACCATCCTTCTCGACCACGACGCGCTGCGCCGTAAATGCGCCCTGCGCCGCAGGTGTCGCCACCACGAACACCTTCTTGCCCGGCGTCAGGTCGGTGCGGGCTGCCGGCGTGAAGGTCACGATAGGTACGTTCGGCGGTACCGTCACCACGTTGTTGCCACCCTTATACGACAGCTTCAGATCGCGGCCGCTGGTGCCTTCAACAACCGTGTCGACGTTCGCATTGGTCATCGAACTGTTGGGACCCAGGTCCCACGCATAGTGGCCTTCACCGGTGCCGCGCGCCGATTCCGGAAACACTACCACTTCGGTGGCGGTCAGCTTGCCGTCGGTCCCCGTGGTGGCAGCCGTGCCGATGAAGGAGCCTTGCTTGATGTCGGCAAGCTGCATCGGCTTGACCGCCGAGATGCCGACGCTGGGCGCCACGTTGATAGAAACCGTGTCGCCGCTGCGTCGATGCACCTGCAGGACGTCGCCGTTCAGCGAGACGATCTCGCCGCGGATGCGCGAGGGTTTGACAGCAGGCGTCTGGGCAAGCGCGACGCCCGCGAAAGCGAGCGCAGCAAGCGTAACGCCGAGTTTCAGGCGGATAGACATGGAACCTCCGTGCAGTGTTGTCAGTTGAAAATAGGGATGCTGCTCAGGAACCGCCGAACCAGTTGTAGCCCTGGTTCTCCCAGTAACCACCGGGGTAGTCGTTCGTCACGGTGATCGCGACGATATGTTTGGGATTCTTGTAGCCGAGCTTGGTGGGCATGCGCAGCTTCATCGGAAAGCCATACTTCGGCGGCAGCACCTGGCCGTCGTAGGTCAGCGTGAGAAGCGTCTGCGCGTGCAGCGCAGTGGGCATGTCGATGCTCGTCCAGTAGTTGTCTGCGCAATGCAACGATACGTAGCGTGCCGTCGTGTCTGCGCCGGCGCGTTTCAGAAAATCGGCAAAGCGCACGCCGCCCCAGCGGCCAATCGCACTCCATCCTTCAATGCAGATATGCCGCGTGATCTGATACTGCTGCGGCAGC
>JBEKNG010000323.1:0-6629 GCA_049523075.1 Paraburkholderia sp. | reverse complement strand
GTCTGCTCCTGCGGATAATCGACCTCGATGCCGAAGCGCTCGAGCAGTTCGAGGGTCGCGATCCCCACTTCCGGGTAGAACGCGTCGATAAAGCACGGTATGAAGAGTGCGACTTTCATGAATTCAAAGGCCAGTCTATTGAGGGGACGAGGCGTTGCGGCTCGGTGGCGGACGCATGTGCTTACTCTACTGCGGATTCCCGCCTATTGAGCAATTTGCCACACACGTCCTCAACCAGTAAGACTGGTCTTGTTGGTCTGACCAAGAATATAAGGAAGTTGGAAAAGCCTGTCAATTGGGTTAATTGGGGGTCTTGAGGCATCAGGGCCGCTCAGGTCGGCTTCGCCCCTTCTTCCTCATACAAATCGCGCACAAACGTCAGATGACGTTCGGCCGCCTTGCGCGCCTTTTGCGCGTCGCGCGCCATCACCGCATCGAAGATCGCCTGATGCTGGGTCAACAGTTGGCGCTCTTTCGCATCGTCGTAATCGATCAGGCGATGGTATTGCCGCATCCCTTCACGAATCAGCGTATGGATGCCGTGCATCACGTGGGCGAGCGCGATGTTGTGGGTCGAATCGGCAATCGCCAGGTGAAAGGCTGCGTCCAGTTCAGCCAGATTCGTGCGGTCGCCGGACAGCGAACCGGCCTTCAGTTCTTCGAACGCGCTACGGATCTTCTCGAGATCGCCGGCGGTGGCGCGTTCCGCGGCGTAGACCGTCGAGATCGACTCCAGCCCCTGACGCAACTCGAGAATATCGGCGCTGGTGCGCGGATTCTGCAGCAGCAGTTCCGCCAGTGGCTTCGAGATGATCGGCGCGGTGACGTCCACCACGGTGAAGCCGCCCCGCCCCGAGGTTTCGATGTAGCCATCCGCCTCCAGCCGGATCAGCGCCTCCCTCAGCGAGGGCCGCGATACGCCCAGTTGGGTCGCCAGATCGCGTTCCGCGGGTAGACGATCGCCCGGCATCAACGTGCCGTCGGAGATCAGGCGTTTGATCTGGTCGGACACGACATCGGACAGACGTTTGCGCGTG
This sequence comes from Paraburkholderia sp., assembly GCA_049523075.1. Classification (GTDB taxonomy): domain Bacteria; phylum Pseudomonadota; class Gammaproteobacteria; order Burkholderiales; family Burkholderiaceae; genus Paraburkholderia. The sequence goes on along the minus strand of JBEKNG010000323.1, from coordinate 5,592 downwards.
AAGGACTGAATCGGGTCGAATTGCATGGGCTGGGTTGGCGTAACGGTAGAGGGCCAGGCGGGCGGCGGGAGTGGCCGCCATGCCGCCAATGCGCGTGACGTTTCTGCTGGATAAAGCGTTGCGCAACAACGGACTGGCGCAATTATAGCGTCCGCCTCCAGCCGCGCAGGACGGCCAAAGCGACACACCTATCCGCATGACGGAGATGTATCCGACAGATTTTAGGCGGGTTCGCGCCCATCGTGGGGCTAGCATCTGACGACGCGATGACTTTGGCCCGTGACGCATCCGCTGCGTCGCAGCAAACCAATGCGCGATTTCGCCGGGCACTATTTCAGGTTATTCCATCGTTTGAATCATCGAATAAGGAGTGTCGACATGGCCTCATCTGCTGTCAGTCTGAAGAACGACGTATCCCCTGCCGAATGGGAAGCGCGAGTCAACCTCGCAGCGGCGTACCGCCTCACCGCGCTGTTTGGCTGGGATGACCTGGTGTTTACCCATATCTCGACGCGTGTGCCCGGCCCCGAACACCATTTCCTGATCAACCCGTACGGCATGATGTTCGACGAAATCACCGCGTCTTCGCTGGTCAAGATCGACCTCGACGGCCGCAAGGTTTCCGATTCGCCGTATGACGTCAATCCGGCGGGTTTCACGATCCACAGTGCCATCCATGCAGCACGCGAAGACGCGCTTTGCGTGATGCACACGCACTCGGTGAACGGCGTTGCCGTGTCGGCTCAGGAAAAGGGGCTACTGCCGCTCTCACAGCAGTCGCTCGGGGTGCTGGCGTCGCTCGGCTATCACGACTACGAAGGCATCGCACTCAACGAAGCCGAGAAACCTCGCCTCGTTCAGGACCTCGGACGCAACACCTACCTGATGCTGCGCAACCACGGCCTGCTGACGGTGGGCGCGACGCCGGCAGATGCCTTCGTCGCCATGTACTTCTTCGAAGCAAGCTGCATGATTCAGGTGCGTGCCCAGGCAGGCGGCGGAAAGCTGACGCCCATCGCACCGCCGATTCTCGACGGCATCAAGGACCAGATCCGGATCGCAACGAGGGGCGTCAGTCCAGGCGCGCTGGTGTGGCCGGGGCTGCTGCGTCGGCTCGATCGCCGTAACCCCGGATTTGCTGACTAACGCACGTGAGAACCTGTGTGGCAAAGATCTTTATCTACGGCGCCGGCTCAATTGGTTGCTACGTCGGCGGACGGCTTCTTGCCGGGGGTAGCGACGTCAGTTTCATCGGGCGTGCACGCGTAGCCGACCAGTTGCGCAAGCAAGGCATCACGCTGTCGCGGCACGACGATAGCCGCTGGTATGTGCCGCGGGAGCGGATCGACGTATCGACCGACGCGGCCAGCGCCGCCGCAGCCGATCTCGTGCTCGTCACCGTCAAGTCTGCTGCAACCCCCGCGGCCGCGGCAGAACTGGCGAACGTGCTTCGCCCCGGCACGATTGTCGTGAGCTTCCAGAACGGCGTTGGCAATGCGGACGTGCTGCGCGCCGCGCTGCCGCAGCACACGGTGCTGGAAGGGATGGTGCCATTCAACGTCATCGAACGCGGCCCGGGTGGATTTCATCAAGGCTCAGCGGGTGAACTGGAGATCAGGCATACGCCGGCCATGCAACCGTTCGTCGACGCGTTCAGGCAAGCGGGTCTGCCGCTAATCCAGCACGCCGATATGTTGCCGGTGCAGTGGGCGAAGCTGCTGCTCAATCTCAACAATGCTATTAACGCGCTCTCGAACCGGCCTTTGAAGGAGGAACTCTCGCAACACGCTTACCGGCTCTGCCTCGCCATGGCGCAGAAAGAAGCGCTCGCGCTTCTGAAGCGGGCCGGCATACGGCCAGCCAAAGTGACACTGCTTCCGGCCAGCTGGATACCGCGTGTTCTCGGCGTACCCGATGTCTTGTTCGAGCGGTTCGGCCGCACGATGCTGACGATCGATCCGCTCGCGCGCTCGTCGATGTCCGACGACCTCGCGATGGGTCGCACCACGGAAATCGACTGGATCAACGGCGAGGTCGTGCGCCTCGCCCAACGCCTTGAGCAAACGGCGCCGGTCAACGAACGGCTATGCGAACTCGTGCGGGAAGCCGAGCGAAGCGAGGTGCGGCCATCGTGGTCGGGCGCAGCATTGATGGCTGAGTTGCGGGCTGCGGCGGAGCGCTGAAGATCGACAGGACCGTGACTCCTGACGCGGTGTCAAAACCTGGGTAGCCGCAGACAGGCAGGGCAAGTAAAGCGTAGCCCCAGTCACATTTTGACCGTCAGATCACTGGGCTCGCAGCCTTCGCGTACACGCCTGTTTTGCGAACGACCGGGCCCGTTTTCGGGGCTACAACTAGCGTAAGTGACATTTTTTCGTCCGGGAAAAAACGCGAGAATTGCTGCATATGCAGCGCTACGCGCCGCGCATAGCCTTTGCCACCGCCGCTATAACGTGACAATGCCGAGTTGACGTCGCCGCCTGCCGCGTCCAGATAGCCGCGCAAAATCGACGAGCCGATGGCCACGTTGACGGCCGGATCGGAGAGGTCCTTGCCTCCCGAGACCAGTTGCGGGTGAGCCGAAGGCAACACCTGCATCAGCCCTTTCGCACCCATCGAGCTGACCGCTCGCCGGTTGAAGCCCGATTCGGTGGCGATCACGCCAAGCAGCAACACCGGCGACATCGCAAAGCGATTCGCGGCATCGAGCACCGCATGCGCGATGGCGGTCGACTCCCCACTCGCGACACGGAATTGTCCCGACAAGATGGTTGCGATCTCAACGAGTGTCGACGCGTTGCCGGCGTTGCCGGCGCTGCCCGCCTGGCTGGCCATGATCGGCGCAGCCACGGCCGTCGGATGGCCGCCCGGCGTGTCGACGCCCGACGTATCTGTGATCAACGGCGCTTCGGCGGCCTGCATTGCACTCGTAAATGAGAGTGCCAACACGCCCAGCGCCAGGCCCACCAGGCGTGTGGCCTGGGTGGCGCGGCCTTGCTTTCCCCTGTTTGTCCGGCTGTTCTGCATATCGCCCGCGTGTCATTAGCGTGCGATGAACAGTAACTGGAACGGCATATCGGGCGAACAAAAAGCTGTCCGCCCGACGTAAACGCCGCATCAAGATCGCATCGTCAGAACCACCGTGTGAAAAGCGCCTTACCGCGCGTTCAACGCCGGCGCCGGCGCGCGCACCTGCAGGCCGGCGACGAATGCGGCGATGCGCTCGCATGCTTCGGCGAGCCGGGCCTCATCGACCACGAAGCCGAGCCGCACGAAACCGTTGGCGGTCTCGCCGAAGGCACTCGCATCGAGCAGCGAGACGCCTTGCGCCCGGAACAGTTGCCACGTGAAGTCGACGGTATCGAGACCGCAGCCGCTGACATCCACCATCATGAACATGCCCGCTTCGGGCAACAGGCAGCGCAGGCCCTTTACCTTGCTCAAGCGCTCGTACACGACGTCGCGGCGGCGCCGGTAGACTTCGCGCATTTCGGCCACGATCTGCGCCTTATGCTCGAACGCGGTGAGTGCAGCCTCCTGGATGAATCCTGGCAATCCGTACAACATGCACAGCGCGAGCCGGCCGAGATGGCCGATCAGCTCCGTGGGTCCGATGGCCCACCCCACCCGCCAGCCCGCCATCGCATGCGATTTCGACAGGCTGGCGACCGTCACGGTCCGCTCGGCCATGCCCTCGAGCGATGCAATGCTGACATGCTCGCGTTCGAACGTCAGGTCGGCATAGACCTCGTCGGATAGCACCCACAGGTCGTGCTGGCGAGCCAGTTGAGCGATGCGCTCCAGATCGGCAAGCGGCATCACGACGCCGGTCGGGTTGCACGGCGTGGCGAAGAAAATTGCTTTGGTACGCGGCGTGATCGCCGCTTCGAGCGCGTCGCAATCCACGTGAAAACCACGTGCCGGATCGACCGGCACGGGCACCAACGTGGCGCCCGAAGCTCGCACGCAGGCTTCATAGGTCAGATACAGCGGCTCCGGCACGATGACTTCGTCACCGGCCTCGCACAGGCAAAGCGAAGTGGCAAAGATGCCGTTCTGCGCACCTGCGCACAGCATCACGTTTGCCGGGCCCACCGCACGGCCCGTGGTGCGCGTATGCTCACGTGCGATCGCGGCACGCAACGGCTCACGCCCTACCACCGCGGTGTAGTGAGTATCGCCACCGCGCAATGCGTCAACCGCCCGCTCGACGATCGCCTCCGGCGTCGCGAAGTCGGGATCGCCCACGCTCAGCACGATCACATCCTCGCCTCTTGCCCGCGCCTGTTGCGCGGCATGATGAATCTCCCACGCAGACGTGCGCTTGCCCTGCAGGCGCTCGACCAGACTTGAATACTTCATCCACACACTCCTCCCGGTGCGGACAGTTGGACCCGAGCCCCCTGTCCTCCCCCGTCGTTGCAGTGTACCGGGCATGCCGGCACACGAAGTTCGAGACATCCCCCGTAGACTCTTGCAGCACCGGCAAGAACGGACCCGCTATGGGCCGCGCATGCACGCGCCGCAACCGCGCGTCGGCGACGCGCTGTCCGGCCATCAATGTAATGGGGAGCGGGCGAAACGTCCATCTTTACGACGGACGTTCGGCGGATGAACCTGCGGGAGGGGTGGGAGGTTGAATGCAGGCGGGAGGCTGAATGCAGGCGGGAGGTTGAATGCAGGCGGGAGGTTGAATGCGGGCGGCAAGCGCCGCCCGCGCGGGTTGCGGATTGCCGCTTAAACCTGCCGGCGCAACTCAGCCGGCGGCACCTTCATCAAGTGCCGGTACTTTGCCACGGTGCGCCGCGCGACCAACACACCCTGCTCGGCCAGCATGCGCGCCAGCGAGACATCCGAGAGCGGATCGCTCGCATTTTCCGCAGCAATCATTTCCTTGAGCAGCGCGCGCACGGCCGCAGCCGAACAGGTGCCGCCGCTTTCGGTGCCCAGTTCGCGCGGGAAGAAGTGCTTGAATTCGAAAATGCCGCGCGGCGTCGCCATGTACTTGTTGCCCGTGGCGCGGGAGATGGTCGATTCGTGCAGGCCCAGCTCTTCGGCCACGTCACGCAGCACCATGGGCTTGAGCGCGATCTCGCCGTACTGAAAGAACGCCTTTTGATGCGCGACGATGCATTCAGCCACGCGCTGGATGGTGTCGAAACGCTGTTGTGCATTGCGGATCAGCCAGCGGGCCTCCTGCAGTTGCTGCGCGAGCGGCGAACGGCTCGCGCCAGCGGACTGCGCAAACAGCTCTGCGTACATGCGATGAATGCGCGCACGCGGCTGGACGGCCGGGTTGATATTGACGATCCATTTGTTGCGCACCTGGCGCACGATCACGTCCGGCACGACGTAGTTGTCTTCCGTGCGGCCATAGAAATTGCCAGGCTTCGGATCGAGCTTGCGCACCAGCGCGCAAGCCACGCGCAATTCTTCTGCCGAGCAGCCAATCTGCTTTTGCAGTTCCGCCTGCTCGCGGCGTGCCAGACGCTCAAGGTGATGCTCGACGATCTGCAGCGCCACCTCGCGGCCCGGCACATCGTCGGGCATTGCATGGAGTTGCAGCGCCAGGCACTCGGAGAGCGTGCGTGC